>NZ_JBEXLC010000033.1:0-67613 GCF_040609795.1 Nocardia sp. NPDC004604 | reverse complement strand
GTCGATGTCATGGCGTGCCGCCGTGCTGGGCTTTGCGCCGGATAACGTGTCGGCGACGCTGCGTCGTTATGCCGCGGACCCGGCTGCCGAGCAACCCGAGGTGCTATCCGGCCGCGCTCGCGACGTCGGTCGGGTGGCCTTCGTCTTTCCGGGTCAGGGCGCGCAGTGGCACGGTGTCGGCGCGGCGCTCTACGGGAAGGACCAGGCGTTCACCACCGCCGTCGAGGCATGCGCGGCCGCGCTCGAGCCGCATGTGGACTGGAGCCCGCTACCGGTGATATCCGGTGCGGCAGGGCCAGGTTGGCTCGAGCGCGTCGATCAGGTGCAACCGGTGCTGTGGGCGCTGTCGCTGGGTATCGCCGCCATGTGGCGGCGCATGGGCATCGCTCCCGATGTGGTCGTCGGCCACAGTCAGGGCGAAATCGCGGCGGCCACGCTAGCCGGAGGGATCAGCCTGGAGGACGGTGCGCTCATCGTGGCCCGTCGCAGCGCGGCGCTGCGAGCGCTGGCGGGTTCCGGCCGAATGCTTGCGGTCGAACTTTCCAAGGATGAGATCCCCTCGGTCATAGCGGGCTTCGAGAATTCCGTTGGACTGGCAGTCGACAACGGTCCGCGATCCTGTGTGCTGTCCGGTGATACCGACTCGATCGAAGCGCTGCACGAGATTCTCACGGCCGAAGGCGTGTTCTGCCGGATGGTCAAGGTGGACTACGCCTCGCACAGCCCGCAGATGAACCAGCTCCGGCCCGAACTGTCGGCGGCGCTCACCGCGGTGGCAGGGCGTGCGGGCAGTGTCGAGATGCATTCCACTGTCACTGGGCGCCGCGTCGGGCCCGACGATCTCGGCGGTGACTATTGGATCGAGAACCTCTGTCGCCCAGTGCTATTCGCCGAAACAATGACAGCGCTGTTCAACTCGGGCGTCACCCACGTGATCGAGATCAGCCCGCATCCGGTGCTGACACCGGTCAGCGAGCAGCTGGCCGCCACGCGGCCGCAGCCACCCATAGCGCTTTCGTCGCTGTACCGGGATCGTGATCCCCGCACCGAGATGTGTCGCAGTCGCGCCCGGGCGTACATCTCGGGCCTGCATCCATTCGCTGATATCGCCGCCTCGGCCGCCACACCGCTGCCTCCGTATCCGATGCGGCGACAGTCCTTCTGGCTTCCGGCGCGCGCAGCCGGCATATCGGCGGCAGCTACGCTGCGAGTTCCCGCGTACCCCAGTGTCGTCGAATCCGGGGCATGGCACGCCACCCTTCCCATCACACTCGACGCCATGGCGTGGCTGGCCGACCATCGCGTCGGCGACGCCGTGGTGCTGCCCGCGGCCATGATGATGGCCATGGCGGTCGCGGTCTGCCGTACCAGATACGGGCACGCACCAGCGGCGTTGCGGGACTTGCGGTTCACCCGCGCCTTGACGCTCAACGACACCCCGACCCGCCTCGATGTGATGCTGCGCGAAGACATCACGGCGGGTGCGAGCGTCGAGATCAGGTCGCTCGACGACGGAGCGCAGACGTGGACGCCGCATGCTCGAGGCCGGGTGATGCACGTGGTGGAGCTCGCAGATGCGCCGAACTTCCCGGCCGAATCACCGGGCGACGATCCCATGGGCTCCGCGGACTTCTACGAGCTGTGCCGACGGCGAGGACTGAACTACGGCCCCGAATTCCAAGGTGTGCGCGAGATCCGGATTTCGCGCGACACCGCGCTCGCCCGGATCGCACTCGGTGCACAGGGACGGGCACAGCTGCACCGAGGTGAGCTGCACGCGGCACTGCTCGATAGCGCAATGCAGGTCGCCCTGGTGCTGTTCGACGAGGAGCGAACCGTCGTTCCAGCGGCGATCGAAGAGCTCAAGCTGTACGCAGAGCCAGCCGATTACATCGACACGGCCTGTGTGTACGCCGTTCGGAGGTCGGCGAATTCGGCGGACATCCATCTCTTCGATGCACAGCGGACACCGTTGGCCGCCATCCGCGGACTCGAGCTGATCGCCATCGACGGCGAACGGACCGCTGCCCGGCGATTCGATCGAGAATTCCACTTCGTGTTGCGGCGCGAGGACACCGCTGAGCAGGGCTCGGCGGATACCGTTGCGCGCGGCTCGGCGGATACCCAGTTCGTCCTGGACGGTGCGGCAACACATCAAGAGGCATTGCGGGAAGCCCTTCGTCGACGCGGCCTGTCCGTGCGCACCGCTGAGCACAACCGCATCGACCAGACCACCACGGTGGTCTATCTTGCGCCCACCGCCGACCTCGATTCGCAACGTCGAGGACTTGTGCAGCTCGCCGAGCTGGCACGCGCCCACGTCGGTTCCGGAACCGTGCCGCGTCGGCTGGTCGTGGTGACCGCAAACGCCTGCGCCGCCGAGTTTGCGGATCGACCAGATCCAGGTGCCGCCATGTTCTGGGGATTCGTCCGGGTCCTGCGACGTGAGCATCCCGAACTGTCCGCCGAGATCATCGATATCGCCCTGCCCGACGGGATCGACGACTGCGCAGACGAACTCCTGGTGGCGACCGGAGAAGACCAGGTGGTGCTTCGTGCCGGACGACGCTACATCGGCCGACTCGAAGGCGGTGAGCGTCCGAGCGAGAGCGTAGTGCGCCCGTGGCACCTACTCCCGCAGCCCTTCCGGCTGCGGTCGGCTCCGGACCGATTCTGGGACGGGCTGCGCTACGTTCCGCTCGCCCCCCGTGCACCGGGCGACGGTGAGGTGCTGGTCGAAATCGAGTCGGCCGCAGTGAATTTCATTGATGTGATGAAGGCGGCCGGAACCTATCCGGATACCTCACCGGGAGCCGGGGATTTCGGTGTCGAATGCGCCGGTGTGATCCGCCGGATCGGGCCGGGCGTGACCGGTCGAGCAGTCGGCGATCGGGTGGTGGCCTGCGGACTGGGGACATTCGCATCGCACATCACTGTTCGGGCCGATCACACCGCGCCGATCCCCTCCGGCATGACCGCCGAGACCGCTGCGGCCCTGCCCACCGTGACGACTACCGCCTGGTATGCGCTGGCCGTACTCGGGCGCGTGGGACCAGGCGATACTGTGCTGATTCATTCCGGTGCGGGTGGATTGGGCCTGGCGGCCATCAGCGTGGCCCGCTATCTCGGCGCGCAGGTGTTCGCTACTGCCGGGTCCGCAGCGCGCCGCGCGTTCCTGCAAAATGCGCACGGTATCGAGCATGTCTTCGACTCGCGCGCGCTGACCTGGGCAGACGAGGTGAAGGCCGGGACCGGTGGGCGCGGAGTGGATGTCGTGCTCAATTCGCTGTCCGGCGCGGCCATTGATCACGGTCTCGACGTGCTCGCCGAGGACGGCCGTTTCATCGAGGTCGGGAAGAAGGACATCTACGCCGATCGCCGACTCGGCTTGCGGGCGTTCGCCAAAGGCATCGGGTTCCTTGCCGTCGACCTGGCCGGGATGATGACCCGTCGACCCGAGCGCTTCGCGGCCGCATTGCATGAGTCGTGGCAGTTGGTCCTCGACGGTCACCTCGCACCGGTACCGACCACCACCCACGTGCTCGCCGATGTCGCGGATGTGCTGCGGGACATGGCCCGCGGCGAACACATCGGCAAATTCGTGCTCAATCGCCCCGAAACGGTGCGCGAGATCGCTCCGGAGCCCATGCCGGACGGCCGATTCCGGGCGGACGGGACATATCTGATCACCGGCGGCCACGGTGCGCTCGGTCGCAGCCTCGCCAGCTGGCTGCTCGCGCACGGAGCCGGAGCGGTCGCATTGCTCGGGCGCAACGCACCCGGGGGAACGCTGCCGATCGGCGAATTCGAGACTGGAACGAGCTCCGGCGCGACGGTGAACAGCTATCGTGCCGACGTCTCAGATCACGAAGCTCTCGCTGCCGCACTGGATTCGATCCGGACGGAGCTTCCGCCGCTGCGCGGGGTGTTCCATGCCGCCGGAGTGCTCGACGACGCCACCGTGCTCGGACTCTCCGCCGAACAGGTCGAACGCGTCTTACGACCGAAGGTCGACGGCGCGCGCCATCTGGATGCACTGACCGCGCAGGATCCACTGGATTTGTTCGTGCTGTTCTCCTCCGCCGCCGCACTCGTCGGCAACCCGGGCCAGTCCGCATACGCCGCGGCGAACTCCTATCTCGATGCGCTCGCGGTGGCGCGCCGCTTCGACGGCCGACCCGGACTGAGCATCCAGTGGGGACCCTTCGCGGACATCGGTTTGGCTGCGGCGCAACAGAATCGAGGTGAGCGGCTGGCTGCGCATGGCATGGCCGGCATCACCGAGACCGACGCATGGACGGCGCTCGGCGGATTCCTTGCCGAGGACCGCCAGATCATCGGATATCTGTCCTTCGATTCGCGCCGGTGGTTCGACGCGTATCCCGACTGTGCCGCACAGCCGAGCTGGAAAGCATTGCGGCACAGCAGCGATACCGCTGCGCCCGGGCTCGCTATGAGCGAGTTCCGCTCCGTCTTGTCCGATGCGACGGACGCCGAAGGGCCCCGGCTCGTACTGGACAAGATCGTCGAAGTTGCCGCAGGCGTGCTCCGGATGGCCGCGGATGGCGTCGATGTGCGAACGCCATTGCGCGCCATGGGGCTCGACTCGCTCATGAGTCTGGAGATGCGCAACAGGCTCGAATCCGTATTCGCCCTGCGGATCTCGCCGACGCTGCTATGGACCCACGGCACCGCCGAGGCACTGGCCATCGCACTTCACGGCGAGCTGGTCGCCGCGCCCGGCGAACCCGCGCGAACAACGTGATATCAGGAGATACAGGATGGATGAAATAGCTACCGCGAGTGCGGGCGCACCGGACAACATCGCCCTGCGCCGCGCCACCGAGACCATCAAAAAATTACGTGCACAGCTGGATCAACGATCCGAGGTCGGACCCATCGCGATCATCGGCGTCGGGTTGCGCCTCGCCGGCGGGATCAGCGACCTCGACGGATATTGGGCGGCACTGCTGAAAGGCCGGGATCTGATCGGCGACATGCCGATGCACCGGCGCTGGCCATTCGAAGATGAATGGGCGCAACTGCCGACCCGGGGCAGCTTCATCTACGACGCACTCGATTTCGATCCGGACTTCTTCGGGATCAGTCCGCGCGCCGCGCAGGCCATCGATCCGCAACATCGGATGCTGCTGGAGGTCGCCTGGGAAGCTTTGCAGCACACCGGCACTGACCCGGATCGGCTGCGCGGGCAAGCGGTAGGCACGTTCATCGGGATCAGCGGTCGTCAGGACTACGCCGACTGGGCCGGGCAGCACGGCGACGCGCACTGGGCGCTCGGCAACGGGCACAGCTTTGCGGCCGGCCGAATCGCCTACACGTTCGGGTTCACCGGGCCCGCTGTTGCTTTCGATACCGCGTGCTCCTCCGCACTGGTCGCGATCGCCCACGCGGTGCAGTCATTGCGGCGCGGCGAAACGGAGATCGCGGTGGCCGGCGGCGTCAATCTGATCCTCGCGCCGGGCTCCACCCGGACGATCAGCCGAACCGGCTCACTGGCGCCCGACGGCCTGTGCAAGGCCTTCGATGCGCGGGCCAACGGCTTTGTACGCGGTGAGGGCTGCGCTCTGATCGTGCTGAAGCGCCTCACCGACGCCCGGCGAGACAATGACCCAGTGCTCGGCGTCATTCACGGAGTCGCGCTCAACCAGGATGGCCGATCCTCCGGATTCACCGCGCCCAATGCTGACGCCCAGCGTCGGTTGATCGAGGCCGCCCTGGCCGATGCCACCTGCAGCCCAGCGGATCTCGGCTTCATCGAAGCGCACGGCACTGGAACCGCTTTGGGTGATCCGATAGAGATGAGCGCCATCGTTGCGGCGCTGGCCGCTCGAAACGGCGGTAGGCCATTGCATGTCGGATCTCTGAAGACGAACTTCGGGCATCTCGAGGCAGCGTCGGGGGCCGCGGGCTTCATCAAAGCCCTCATGTGCGTTCGAGAACGTGTGATCCCGCCGCTCCTGCACTTCGATACCCTCAATCCGCGAATTGATCTGAATGGCACCGATATTCGGGTAGGCAACCAAGCTGAACCGTGGATAGCGACGCAAAGCGGCCCGCTGGCCGGTGTGAGCTCATTCGGCATCATCGGAACAAATGCTCATGTAATCGTCGGCCCGGCCGACTCGGCGGAAACCATACGGGGTGACCGACCGTCGGTCGAAACCGGGCAACCCCAGTGGAACCGGGTGCCCTGCGTGCCGGGGTTCCTCGGTGCGGCTCCACCCGCATACGCCACAGTGCGATGACCCCACATCATCAAGTGAGGAAGGTTCGTTCATGAAACCGCTGGACTCCACGGCTGCTGGTCATCCGCGCGCACCCCGCTCACTGCCGGCGGACCCCTCGCGGTTCCGGCTGCTGATGAGCCTGTATCCGCCGTTGTTCTTCTCGGGCGTGCGAGTGGAAAGTGTCGCCGAAGACTGGACCAGGATCCGGGTCAGCCACCGGGTTCGCCCATGGAATTGCAATGTCAACCGCTCTGCCTTCGGCGGCACCCTGTTCGCCATGACCGACCCTTTCTATGCGGTCATGGCGGCTGGTCAGCTGGGCAGCGGCTACCGCATCTGGAACATCGTCGGCGGCATCGAATTCCTCGCGCCCGGGCGCGGAACTGTCAGCGCGACAATGGAACTAGGCGCTGACCAGGTCAACGAGATCCGCGATCGGATCCGTGCAGATGGTCATTCGGTGACCACGCACACCACCGAGATTCGCACAGCGGATGGCAATGTGGTGGCGCGAGCATCCCAAGACCTCTCGGTGCGCCCAATCCGAAGCTAGTCCCGCATCCACCATGCCGGGCACCAACTATATGCAGCTCGGTGACGGCATGATGGATGCGGTCGAATCGATCGTTCTCCAGCCGAATCGATCTGCTCGGTACAACCTTGGTGGCCACCGCGATCGAGACGACGCCCACCGAGACCGTGTACGACAGACCCGAAGCGGATGTCCTCGAGCAGCTGGCCGCACTGGCCGCCGAGGCCGGATAGCTATTCGTCGTCAAAGGCATGTGACCCGCGGCGATAAGTGGCGGCGTTTCCCGCCGGGTGTCGAGCAGCCACGCCGATGGTCGACGTAACCCGACATTTGCTCGATGGTTGGCTACGGTTAGCGAAATTTCCTTGCAGCACAGCCACGCACTTTCCCGTGACGATAGCGAGGATCCGTGTCGAACCGTCCGCATTTCCCCCGACGTGTGGTGACTTCCATAATGATGGCCGCAGCCCTGGCCTGCGGTGCTGCGCCCGCCGCTGCCGAGCCACCGGACCCGACACCCATGACGACGCCCACGCCGGTCTGGACCCCGTGCCCCAACGCCGCCGGTTTCGAATGCGCCACCGTGACCGCACCGTTGGACTATCAGCATCCGCAAGCGCGCACGATCGAGCTGGCGGTCATCCGGCACCCAGCAACCGACCCGGCGCATCGGATCGGCAGCCTGCTGTTCAACCCCGGTGGGCCCGCACCGGCTATCGACCTGTTCATCATCGAGTATCCGTTCTTTCCCCAGGAGATGCGGGAACGGTTCGACATCGTCAGCTGGGACCCGCGCGGGTTCGGTCGCTCAACCGCCGTCCAATGTTTCGCCACTGCCGCGGAGTACGCAGCCTGGTTCGCGCAGATGCCCAAAGGGTTTCCCGTCGGCCATGAGGAAGAGCGGCAGTGGATCGAAGGCAACATCGAACTGGGTCGGCGTTGTGAACAGCGTGACCCGGTCTTGCTGCGGTTCGTCTCGACCACAGACTCGGCACAGGACTTGGATCTGCTGCGCGCAGTCCTGGGCGACCAGCGGTTGACCTACATGGGGGCCTCCTACGGGACGCTGCTGGGCGCCACTTACGCCAACCTGTTCCCTGACCGAGTGCGGGCGATGGTGCTGGACGGCAATGTCGATCCCACGGCCTGGTACGACGACGACCCAGCGCTGCCGACGTTCCTGCGCGAAGACTCCGACCTGGGGACGGCCCAGACACTAACGCAGTTCCTCGACCTGTGCAGCCGAGCAGGCCCCAGCGGCTGCCCCTTCGCGGCCGATACTCCCTGGGCGACCCGAGTCAAGTACGAGCGACTGATGGACCGCCTGCGCATCCACCCGGAGGGCATGTTCACCTTCGCCGTCACCGCCTCCACCGTTCGCACGGCCCTGCAACTGGTCCATCCCGTGGACGCTGCCCCGAACTGGTCGACGCTGGCCGAGCTGCTGCAGGACCTCTGGCTGGGCCAGACGCCCCAGAGCATCGCATCGATGGTCTCGGTCCCGACGATCCCGACCGAGGTCCTTCCATCCTTTGCGGGTGACTTGTCGCTGGCTGCCCCCGATCAAGACCAGAGCTACTCCGGCATCGAGCAGGTCTATGCGCTGATATGCAGCGAGAGTCCCAACCCGCGCGATCCGCACCTCTACGGCCCCCTGGCCAAATTCGCCACCCTGCGGGCCGGGACGGTCGGGCCCTTCTGGGCGTGGGTGACCGAGGCGTGTTCCACCTGGCCGGGCAAGGCGGCTCATCGCTACACCGGCCCGTGGAACCGGTCCAGGACACCGATCCTCACAGTCAACACCGTCTTCGATCCCGCCACCCCGTATCGGGCGGCCCAGTCCATGACCGCCCATCTCGGCAACGCTCGACTGCTTACCGTCGCCGGATACGGACACACCACACTATCCAACCCGAGCAGTTGCGCGAATGCCCACGAAAGCAACTACGTCGTGCGCGGCGTGCTGCCCCCGCGCGGCACAGTATGTCGACAGGACACCCCACCGTTCACCTAGACCGATTCCGACGAATCCGCCCCGCCGCGCCGAAGACCGCGCTGGAGCCGACCGCAAAGCTGGTCTTCGGCCGCCAGTGTGGCGGGGCGTCTCTGCAGGTGGACGGTGTAGGGGAGCTGGGCATCGCGCACAGTGAGTACGTTGAGAGCGACTACGGCTATCCGCCCGTCGCGAAAGGCGCTGCGCCGGATCATGAACCGCCGGGTGAACCGCCCGCGGCGGCAATCGCGGATGTGCTACGCGGTGCCGTCAGAGGTCACTGACCGCGAGCGTCAATTCGAAGATCTTCTCGAAGTCCTCGTCCACGAACGGGCCCTGACGGCCGAGTACCACGTGCTGGATGCCGACCTCGGCGAACTGGGCGAACGAATCCGCCTGCTCCGCAATCGGTTTATCCGGATAGTAGTACGCGACCATGGTCTTCTCGATGTCCTTGTATGGTCGGCCGACCGCCTCGCAATGTTGGCGCAGAACGGTGAGTTTGGCCGTGACGGCGTCGACGGATCCACCGAAGAGATTGCACGCGTCGGCGTACTGCGCAACCAGGCGCAGCGTTTTACGCTCGCCCTGGCCGCCGATCATGATGGGCGGATGCGGGCGGGTCAGCGCATTGGGCACGTTCAGCGGTCGTTCGAGCGTGTAATGCCTTCCATGGAACGGCTTTTCCGAACCCTCCCACATCTGCTTCGCGATCCGCAGCGTCTCCTCCAGTCGTTCGTACCGCTCGGATCGCGGCGGAAAGAACAGGCCGAGCCCCGCGGCTTCCTCAGCATTCCAAGCCGCGCCGATACCGAGCCAGGCGCGGCCGCCGGAGAGCACATCGAGGGTCGTGACGCTCTTGACCAGCAGCCCCGGATCTCGGTAGCTGACGGCGGTGACCAAGGCGCCGAACCGAATTCGTTCGGTCCGAGCCGCGATATAGCCGAGCGCGGCATAGGCCTCGAGCATGTCGTGTTCGGCCGGGCCGTTCGGACCGATCTGGAACAGGTGATCCATGACGAATACCGAGTCGAGCCCGGCCTGATCGGCGGCGCGCACGATCCGATCGACCCGAGGGCCGATCGCATCCGGCGAATCCGGCCAGGTGAAGTCGGCGAGGGAAATACTCAGTCGCATAGGCCGAGCGTGGCACGAGCAGCGCGCGCCGGGGAGGCTCCGTCGGTCCTAGGACGGCAGCGGCAGCGGCGGCGACTTGGGGAAGGCAACCGGCAGCGCGGTCAGCGCCCGGTGGAACGGGCCCGGCCGCCAGGTCAGTTCATCCGCCGGCACCGCGAGGCGGATTTCGGGCAATGCGTCGAGCAGTTGGTCGATGGCTTCCTGAGCGATCAGATATGCCAGGGAATTCGCGGGACACACATGCGGTCCGGCGCCAAAGGCCAAATGGGATCGATTGCCCGCGTACTGGTTCGCGGCAATCGTCGGATCGGTATTGCAGGCGGCAATACTGATGACGACCGGCTGATTCGCGGGCAGCCAGACATCATCGATCAGGATCGGCTGGCGCGGGAATGTGAAACAGAAATTCGCCATCGGCGGATCGTTGAACAACACCTCGTCGAGCGCGTCCCGGGTGGATAGGGTCCCGCCCAGCACACTGCCGCCGAAGCGCTCATCGGTCAGGATCAACAACAGCGTATTGACGATCAGGTTCTGCTGCGGCTCGATGCCCGCGCCGTACAGCGTGCCCAACTGGTGCACCATCTCGTTATCGCTCAGCCCGGCCGGATGCCGCAGCATCCGCGTGGTGATATCGTCGCCCGGCTCGACCCGCTTGAGCTGGGCCAACTCCAACATCGCACCGGCGAGCAACTGGTTGCCACGCTCGGCGTCGACACCCTCGAAGATCGCCGCCATCCCGGTCGCCGCCTGCTGCGCGATCTCGGCCGGACATCCGAGCATGGCATTCAGCACCGCGAAGGCGAGCGGAAATGCGTACTGGCGCACCATATCCGCGGACCCATTGGCACAGAACTCATTGATCAGCGGCACCGCGAGCTTGGCTACCGTGTCGTGCAGGCCGTACTGATCGACCTTCTCCAGACCAGCGAGATTGGCCTGCCGGTATCTGGCATGCGCGTCACCGGCATTGCGCAAAGCATTCGGCCGCCACTGCATCATCGGCAATACCGGGCAGTCCGCGGGCACATTCTTCTGCCATGCGCGCGGATCCGCCGGAAAGTGGTCCGGATCATTGAAAATCCGCAACGCCGTGTAGTAGCCGACCACCAATGTCGCGGGCACCCCCGGCGCCAGATCCACCGGCACCAGCGCCCCGTATCGCCGCCGCATCTCCCGATACACCGCGTGCGGATCCGCCGCGAACTCCGGGGTGTACAACGACACCCGGGGTCCATCGGTGTCGATCGGCGAGGTGAGCGGAGCGCGACTGTGTGCTGGCGATGGCATCGTCATCGAGAAAAACTCCAGGCGTTTCGAAGAATTGGCCTCGTGAGCCTAAGCACCCGGCACAGCGCGTGCACCTGGAACATCGAAACCTCGGCCCGCGTGGCTCATCCGCAGGGGCCTCGGCGCCGCTGAAATGTCGAAGGCGTCTTCCACCCGACCGTCGCCCTGCTGCCGCTGCTGCGCGCCGCCCGCTGAGCCGGACGACCTCACCCGCGTTGTCAATTCGGCTCGGTGGACGGCATCCGCCCGGGTGTCGAAGGCCGTCGCCCCGGTGCAAGACTCGACAACGTGCGATGGGCGGTGGCGGAAACGGGCGACGGAGGTGCCCGGCTGTGCCCACTCGATCAGTACGGTCGGCCCGCCGGACCGGTGCTACACGAGCCCTCGCTCGCCGAGGCGGTGCGGGCACGCCCCGAGGTCGAGCGATGGGTCTGGCGATCCACAGCCGAGATCTACCGACCGCTGCTGGCGGTCGGCGTGCCGGTCGAGCGCTGCTACGACGTGCAGGCCGCGGAGGCCCTGCTGATCGGCCATGAGCAGGGCCAGTCGGGCCAGGCCCACTCGCTGGCGGCCGCCTGGGCGCGACTGCACAACCTGCCCGTCCCGCCGGACGCGCCTGCACGTGCCGCAGAGACCCAGCCGTCCCTCTTCGATTCCGGCCCGGTACCACTGCCACCCGGCACGGACGAATTCGACGCCCTCCTCGAGGTCTACGCGGACCATCTGGCCCGTACGGCGAAGACCGAAAATCCGGAGCGTATGCGGCTGCTGCTCGCCGCCGAATCGGCGGGCATGCTGGTTGCCACGGAGATGTCCCGCGCCGGAATACCCTGGCGCGCCGACGTCCATCGCGAACTGCTGGACAAGCTACTGGGTGAACGCTTTCCCGGCGGGCTGGAGCCGCGCCGGATGGCGGAGTTGGCCGACGAAGTGTCGCGCGCCTTCGGGCCGGGTGTGCGGGTCCGGCCGGACCTGCCCAACGACATCATCCGAGCCTTCGCCCGCACCGGAATCTCGTTGTCCTCCACCCGAAAATGGGAGCTCCAGCAGATCGATCACCCCGCGGTAGCGCCATTGCTCGCCTACAAATCGCTGTACCGCTTGTACACCGCCCACGGCTGGTCCTGGCTCGAGCAGTGGGTACACGGCGGCCGCTTTCGTCCCGAATACCTGCCCGGCGGAACGGTTTCCGGCCGCTGGACCACCAACGGCGGCGGCGCCCTACAGATTCCCAAAGTGATCCGCCAGGCGATTCGTGCGGACCCGGGATGGCGTCTGGTAGTCGCCGACGCCGACCAAATGGAACCGCGAGTACTTGCCGCAATCTCCCGCGACCCGGGATTGATGGCGGTGGCCGGTCGCGACGAAGACCTGTACGCGGCGCTGGCGGAAAGTGTCTTCGGCGGCGACCGTGCCCAGGCCAAAATCGCCCTACTCGGCGCCATTTACGGCCAGACCTCCGGCGATGCCCGCACCCATATGGCCGAACTCCGCCGACGTTTTCCGGCCGCGGTGGCGTACGTCGACGATGCGGCTCGCGCCGGTGCGGAGGGCCGCTTGGTGCGCACCTGGCTGGGGCGCACCTGCCCGCCGGTCTCCGTCGCATCGCCCGACCCATCCCACGAGCAGGAGCAGTTCGGCGAGTACGGCAACACCTCCGCAACGCGCGCTCGCGGCCGCTTCACCCGTAATTTCGTGGTGCAGGGCAGCGCCGCCGACTGGGCCCTGCTGCTACTGGCGGGTGTGCGTCATGCGATGGCTCGCGCCGGGCTCCGCGCCGAACTGGTCTTCTTCCAACACGACGAGGTAATCGTGCACTGCCCAGCCGAGGAAGCCACGGCGGTCGCCGAAATGATCGCAACCGCGGCGCAGAACGCAGGCCGAATCGCCTTCGGGCCGACACCGGTGCGGTTCCCGTTCACAACAGCGGTGGTGGAGTGCTATTGGGATGCCAAGTGAGGAAGCGCGCGAGATCCTTCCCCGACCGGCTCAGGCCGGTGCGACCTCCCAGGCGAACCCGTCCGGGTCGGTGTAGGGCCCGATACCGCCGCCGATGACGATCCGGTGCGACCCGGTGCCCTCCGCAGGAACGCCCGCATCCTTGGCAGCGGCACGCCGCCCGTACAGCGCCAACTTCACCGAAGACGACGCCGCATCGAACTCGACGTACTTGCTGCCGAAACTCTTCGCGACGGTCAATCCGCGATCGACGTAGAACTGTTTGGTCGCCTTGACATTGTCGACCCCGAGCAGGACCACGAAATCGTCGATCTCGCGGGTGGCCGGACCGGTGTCCTTCTTCGCCGACGTCGCGATCTTCCAAATCGCCCCATCCGGAGCCTGCACGACGCCGCCATAGCCCCAGAAGCTCTTCTTGGCCTGCTTCAGTGTCGTCGCACCCGCCTCGACAGCGGTACCGATGAGGCTGTCGACGGTACTCGGCTGCGACACCACGAGCGACAGGATGAAGCCGCGAAAGCCGCTGGTCGGCGTTTCGGAAGCGCGCACCTGCACCTTGTCGCCGAGACCGAATGCGGCGGTGTAGAAAGCCGCGGCGGCCGCGGCGTCGGGCACCTCGAGGATGACGGATTCGATAGCTGCCTGATCAATGGTGATGTTCATGGCAGTAACGCTATTTCCGCCCGGCAGCCAGCGCTTCTCGATTCCTGATCGCTTTTCCATGTCCCTCGACGGCCCTGGCACGGCAGAAAGATCTCGGCCTCGTCCCCCACGACACCGAACTGCCCCCGCTGAATCCGATCGGCACTCCATACACGCGTACCGGACCCGACGGCCAGCCCTTCCCACCGCTGGACTACACCCGCCCCTGGGACACCCTCTCCGCCGACGAGAAGCGACTCTTCGCCCGCATGGCGGAGGTGTACGCGGGGTTCCTGTCGCACTGCGACGATCAGATCGGCCGGCTACTGGACTACCTCGAGGACATCGAACAACTCGACAACACGATCATCATGCTGGTTTCCGACAACGGTGCCAGCGGCGAAGGCGGCCCCAACGGCTCGGTCAACGAGAACAAGTTCTTCAACGGCATCGCCGACGATATGGCCGAAAATCTGCGGATGCTCGACGAACTCGGCGGCACCAGGACCTACAACCACTACCCGAACGGGTGGGCGATGGCATTCAACACCCCGTTCAAGATGTGGAAGCGGTATTCGTTCAACTACGGCGGCACCTGCGACCCGTGCATCATCTCGTGGCCTACCGGGATCGCCGCCCGCGGCGAGACCCGCGACCAGTACCACCATGCCGTTGACCTGGTCCCGACCGTACTGGACTGTCTAGGGATCGAACTCCCGGCCACGGTCAAGGGGTACACCCAGCGCCCGCTGCAGGGCGTGAGCATGCGGTACAGCTTCGACGCGGCCACCATCCCGACGGCCAAGCACACCCAGTTCTATTCGATGCTCGGCACCCGCGGCATCTGGCACGACGGCTGGAAGGCCGTCACCACCCACCCCGCCGTCAGCGGCTGGGGCCACTTCCCGGAGGACACCTGGGAGCTCTACCACGCCCAGGTCGACCGGTCGGAGTTGCGCGACCTCGCCGCCGAACAGCCCGGGAGGCTCACCGAATTGGTCGGGCTGTGGTTCCACGAGGCCGGTGCCAATCAGGCGTTCCCGCTCGATGACCGGTCTGCCGTCGAGGTGCTGGCCACCCCGCGTCCGCAGCTCGCGGCGCCGCGCAACCGATACGTCTACCGGCCGGGTGGGGCCGAGGTGCCCGAGTCGGTGGCGGTCAACATCCGCAACCGCTCCTATTCGATCGGTGCACTCGTCGACCTTCCCGGACCGGGTGCGGCCGGGGTGCTGTTCGCGCACGGCGGCCGGTTCGGGGGCCATTCGCTGTACGTCAAGGACAACCGGCTGCACTACGTGTACAACTTCCTCGGCAGCGAGGAACAGCGAATCGTCGCCACCGAGGACCTGCCGACCGGCGAAAATGTAATCCTGGCAGCCTCTTTCGACAAGGACGGTGAGGACCCGCCCGGCACCGCACGCGGCACCCTGAGCCTGTTCTACGGGGATCTGAAGGCCGGCGAGGGCCGGATCCGAACCCAGCCCGGCAAGTTCACCCTCGCGGGCGAGGGTCTCACCGCTGGCCGCGACAGTGGGGAACCTGTCACCGACGACTACCCCGGCACCGCGCCCTGGGCATTCACCGGCGGCACCCTGCGCCGGGTGGCCGTCGACGTCAGCGGCGAACCGTACGTCGACCTCGAACGCGAAGCCGCCGCCATGCTCTCCCGCGAATAACACCATCGCCCCCGTCACCCGGTCCGCCATACCGGGTGACGGTCACGGAGCGCCCGGCCAGATCCAACGCCGTCCGAAACCAGGACAACGGCCCAGTCGAAGGCGTCAACACGAAAACCGAACTGCCCGAAGGGCAAACGTATGGCTGCACCGGATTCCCGGTGCCGCCCAACACCTTTCGCTCAGCCGAAACCAGTAGCGGTTCGGCCCAGGCGGTTATCGCTGGTACCGGGTCGAGATCGGCGCGATGGTACCGCGGAACCGACCCGGACGGAACGCGAAACAGTTTGCCGCCCAACATTCCTGATTCATCCATCGCCGACCGCGATCGCGTTACCCTGAGTCGATGCGATCCCGGCTCCATCGATACGTTCTGGCCGCGCTCGCCGCCGCCGCGTCGACATTGCTACTGTGCACGCAATCCTCGGCCGTCCCGCCGATCCGGTCGAACACCGCCCTACCGGTACTGGACCCGGATTTCCTCTGGGGTGTCGCGGCCTCCGGATTCCAGTCCGAAGGCCATGCGCCAGATAGCAACTGGACGCGGTACATCGCGAACTCCGGCGACGACGAACTGCACGATTCGGTCGACTTCTACGACCGATACGACTCCGACATCGACATGGCGGCCGCGCTGGGTGTGAAGGTGTTCCGCCTCGGGATCGAATGGGCTCGTGTGCAGCCCGCGCCGGGCGTCTGGGATGGCGCCGCGTTCGGTTTCTACGACGCGGTGATCGCAAAGATCGTACAGGCCGGGATGCGACCGATGATCACGCTGGACCACTGGGTCTATCCCGGCTGGGCCGCCGACCGCGGCGGCTGGCGCAACCCGGGCATGGTCGGGGATTGGCTGGCCAATATGCGCACGGTCGTCGACCGCTATGCATCCCGAAATCCACTGTGGGTCACCGTGAACGAGCCGGTCGCCTACATCGTGCAAGAGGCCCGCCGGGGCGCCGCGAATGCGGACGAGATGCTCGACCGGGTCGCGCAGGCCCACAACGCCATCTTCGACTACATCCACCGGATCCAGCCCGGCGCCCAGGTGACCAGCAATATCGGCTATGTGGCAGGCTCGGAGGCTCAGGTCAACGGCGAGTTCATCGATCGCATCGCGGACCGGCTCGACTACGTGGGCGTCGATTACTACTCCGCCTACGACCCGGTGCAGCCGCTGCTGAGCTCCATCACCCGGGCCATCGGATCGGCGATGCCGGAGCTGCCCGGACAGCGCATCTGGGAGCTGCCGGTGCGCACCGAGGGCATCTACTATGCGCTGCAATACTATTCGCGCCGCTTTCCGAACAAACCGCTCTACATCGTCGAGAACGGTATAGCCACCGAAAACGGTATGCCCCGAGCCGACGGCTATACCCGCGGCGATCACCTTCGCGACACCATCTACTGGATCCAGCGCGCGAAGGCCGACGGCATGAACGTCATCGGCTACAACTATTGGAGCCTCACCGACAACTACGAATGGGGCAGCTACACACCACGATTCGGCCTCTATACCGTCGACGTGCGCACCGACCCGACCCTCACACGCCGCCCGACCGATGCGGTCGGCACCTACACGCAGATCATCGCCGCAGGCGGTCTCCCCGCTGACTTTCGCCCCTCCCGCGGCCCAGCGATCTGCGTGTTCGTCGACCCCCCGGCCAGCTGTCTGACCCCGGTCGCAAACCCGTAACGCGTACGCCGCCGAGGGCAGGTCAGAGTCCAGCAGCGGGTCAGTTCGCGTTGGGCTGTGGGAGATATGGGGTCAGGGCGTGCGCGAGGTTGCTGATGGTCAGTGATTGCAGCCAGACGCGGCCGGGGCCGGTGAGGGCGGCCAGGAACAGGCCGTCGCCGCCGAAGAGAATATTGCGGATGCCGCGCAGCAGGGTGATGTCGAATCCGACAGTGGCGTCGAACATTCCGACGTGGCCGGGATGCACGCGCAGCGTTTCACCGGGTGCGAGGGTGTATTGCACAACTTCGCCGGACAACTCGACCCAGGCCTGCCCGGCGCCGCTCAAGCGCTGCAGGGTGAATCCGGCACCGCCGAAGATGCCAGCGCCGAGACGGCGTTGAAAGCTCAGCGTGACGCGCACATCGCTGGTGCCGCACAGGAATCCGTGTCGATGCACCAAGTACTCGCGGCCGGGCTCCAGTCCGATGGGCAGGATCTGGCCGGGCAGCTTGGCCGCGAATGCGACCCGGCCCGGATATTTGGACGCGGTGTATTCGGTCATGTACCAGCCCGCCCCGGCGGCGGCGCGCTTGACCGCCCCCAGGAGTCCGCCCGAACTCGACAGCCGAGATGAGGTGTGCAGCCGGATCGAGTCGGTCATCCAGGACAACTGCCCGGCCTCGGCGACCAGGCCCTCACCCGGGGTGAGCAAAACCTCGAGGACCGGCATCACGGTGCCGATAATTCTTGCGTCCATCCGGTACTCCGGTTCCGGCGAGGCATCGTGATGCCTTGGACTACAACGACATCCACCAGGGTAGGCGCTCAACGTCCACCGTGCCGGCCCGTGCCCGGATACCCGGCTACCGATGGCGGCGAGGCGCCGTATCAGATGAATTAACGGAACGGGCTTGACCTTGCCCCTGGGGCAAGCTTCGACGATGGTTCGCATGAACAACGCACTGCATCTCGTCGAAACCCGGATCCGCGAGCAGGCCGCCGCCTACTGCGAGTCCAATAACGTCCCCGGATTCGTCGCTGGCGTCTATCACGCCGACCAGCAGATCATCGTCGCGCACGGCACCGCGAACCTTGCCACCGGCGCACCGATGCGCACGGACACCGGATTCCTGTTCGGCTCGGTGACCAAGGTCCTGACCACCACATTGGTCCTCCGGCAAGTCGAGCGTGGACTGTTGGACCTCGACACTCCGGTAGTGACGTACCTGCCCGAATTCGCCCTGATCGTGCCGGGCGCGACGGACAAGATCCTGGTGCGGCACCTGATCTCGCACACCAATGGCATCGATGCGGATCTGTTCTTCCCCGATGCCAAGGGCCGCGACGCACTGCGGACCTACGTCAACGGACTCGCGAGCAGCTGCGGCACCCTGTTCGAACCCGGAGAGCAGCTCAGCTACTCCAATGGCGGCATGATCGTTGCGGGCCGGCTGCTCGAAGTGGTGACCGGCCTGTCCTTCCCCGACCTGCTGGAGCGCGATATCTACACACCCGTCGGCATGCAGAACTCCAGCACCTCGGCCGAGCAGGCCATCCTGCGCAGCACCGCAATCGGCCACTTCCCGGACCCGGAAACCATGGCGGCCAGGCCAACTCGCAGGTTCATGCTGCCCGACACCTGGGGGCCAGCGGGCGGCACACCGATCGGCACCGTCGCCGACCTGCTCGCCTTCGGGCGCACCCACCTCGCGGGCGGCGTTTCGCCATCCGGCACGCGCGTCCTGTCGAGCGAGTCGACCACACTGATGCAACAGGTCTCCCACGATATGGCCACCCCGAACGTCCCTCCGATGGGCCTGGGCTGGGTGCGGTATCCGTTCGGCGACACCACCGTCCTCGCCATGTCGGGCGCATCTCCGGGCGGTGTGTCCATCCTGTGTGTCGTACCCGAACACGACCTGGTCTTCACCGCCTTCGGCAATACCTCCGGAGCGATCATGCTGCAGGACCAGATCCTGCAGTGGCTGCTGCGCGAACACCTCGGCATCCAGATCCCCACTCTGATAACCGAATTGGAGCCCGACGTCGACCTCACCCCCTATGTGGGCACCTACCGCTCCAACCAGCTCCGCATCGACGTCAGCATTGTCGACGGCCAGCTCGAGGAACGGATGACCTACGAACCCGCGGACGAATCGCAGGCGCACATCTTCACCGAATTCGCTGGCGGTACGACCGCCGCCCCGCCGCGGCGCTACGTGCCGGTCCGCCCCGGCCTCTTCGCACCCGCCGGATACCCACTGGAGATGTTCGACGGATACCTGCGCCTGCTGCTCGTCTCCTACCACGACATCCGTGACGGCCGAGCGCGCTTCCGCAATGGCGGCGGTCGCCTGACCCGACGGAACCATTCGGAATGAGCCAACCGCGGGTGGAAGGATATCCAGCATGATCACGATCGGCCGACTCGCGGACTACGCCGGAGTGACCACGAAGGCCATCCGCCACTATCACGAGCGCGGTCTGCTCGCCGAGCCCGACCGCGACTCGTCCGGCTACCGGCGCTACACCGCCCAGCACGCCATCGACCTCGTCAAGATCAGAACCCTCGCCGAGGCGGGTGTGCCACTGGCCCGCATCAAAGATCTCCTCGACGCCGACCCGGACGCGCTCACAACGGCCATTGCCGAAATCGACCACAACCTCGAAGACCGCATAGCGCAGCTGCGGCGCACCCGCGAAAACCTCGCCCAACTCCGCGGCGGCGACCGCCTTTTCGTCTCCACCGACGTCGCCGACTACCTCGACGACCTGCGCGAACTCGGCATCAGCGAACACCGCATCCAACTGGAACGCGACGGCTGGATCCTCATGCAAACAGCCTCCCCCGAAGACGCCGCCAGCTGGCTCGCGGAAAAACGCGAACTCATAACCCATCCCGAAGTCCGCGCCCTCTACCTCGACTACGACGCCGCCTATAACTGGCCCCCCACCGACCCCCGCCTCCCCGCCCTGGCCGAACGCACCCGAACCTGGTTCGCCACCCACCCCACCAACTCCGAACGCCGCTCCATCCAAAACCCGACCATCGCCCACCTGGCCGCCCAATCCCAACCCGGCGCCACCTCCCCAGCCTGGGACCGCCTCAACCAACTCATGCGGGAGTAAGTCCCCCTGCTCGGCCGCCCCGACTGACCGCAGCTAGCTCGAGAGCCGAAGTCTTGACCCGAAGCGAGACCGCATCTCGCCGAAACGCCCGCCCGTCACGAACACCGCAGTCAGGTCGACCAGCACCGGTATCGGCGGATCGACAACACGCCGAAGCGACGCCCCGAACTCATCGCCTGTCCTGCGTCAACCTCTCGGCAGGATCTGGCTGGTCACAAGGTGTACGCCCCCGGTGGGGAGATCACCCGCGACATGGTTCCGTCGCTCGATAATGCCAATTAGGGAGCTTCCCACCGGGTACCTGGGGATCCTGGCCGGGATCGAGCCCTACCACCAGTCTTAAGTTGCCAATGACATGGCGTTGAGGCGCCGCCTGGTCACCCTGCGTCCGGTCTGTTGGTTTTGTGTCGGGGTACCGAGACCGCGGGCATCAATCGTGGTACCGGCGGCAGTGGTGAGGACGCGGGGGAAGCCTGGAACGCTTGGATCATGAGGGCGGCGAAGCGTCGGGAGGCCGCGATGCGTGCTGCTGGCGTGCTCGCCTGGATGCCGTTGTTGGCCATGATCGTGAGGATGAGGTCGTCCAGCACTATGTCGGTGCGCAGGCGCCCGGTGTCCTTGGCGCGGCGGATCAATGCGGCGGCACCGGTCAGCGAGGACGTGCGGATCGCAGCGAAATCCAGCGCGTGCGGGTAGGCGGACATGAAGGCCGCGGTGAAGCCGTGGTCGCGTGCCAGCAGCTCGCAGAGCTTCTCGATCGCGAGGCAGAAGCCGTGCCAGGGATCCGGGTCGGCGAGCCCCTCGTCCACGATGGACCGGCAGGCCAGCATCTGATCGGTGAACGCCTCGGCGACCAGCATCTCCTTGGTCGGGAAATGGCGGTAGAGGGTCGCGGGCCCGACCCCGGCCCGCCGGGCGATCTCCCGCATCGGCACATCCAGGCCGGCGCTGACAAATACCGTGCGAGCCGCCTCGAGGATGCGTTCGCGATTGTCACGCGCGTCCGAACGCTGTGCGTGAGGCAAATAAGCAGTCACCGCTCTCACTTTAGCTAAACGGACGGGGCCGTCCGTTACGGTCCGCTGGTTGGTTCCAATCGAGAAGAACATGGAGAAACCGGTGAAAGCAGTGATGGTCCCAGCGTTCGGAGGTCCCGAAGTGCTCGCAGTGGTCGACCTCCCCGACCCGCATCCGGCCGCCGGGCAGGTGTCGATCACGACCGAGGCGATCGGCGTCGGTGGTCTCGACGCCCTGATCCGAAGCGGCGCGCTGGCCACGTACGGCGCCATACCCGGTCGCGTCCTCGGCAGCGAGGTCGCGGGGACGGTGACCGAGGTCGGCGAGGGCGTCGACACCGTATGGGTCGGCCGGCGCGTGTGGGCGCTCACGGATGAAAGCGGCGGCTATGCCGAACAGGCCGTCGCATCGGCCGAGACGCTCGTCCCTCTCCCGGCGGACCTGTCGGCCGTCGACGCAGTGACGCTCGGCAGCTCGGCAATGGTGGCCCACTTCGCCCTGCGCCATGCCCACTTCGCTCGCGGTGAGTCGGTGCTGGTGCGCGGCGCGGCCGGTGGTATCGGGGTCATGGCGGTCCAGCTCGCGGCTCGTGGCGGTGCCGGCGCGGTGGCGGTCACGACCTCGTCGGCCGAGCGTGGCGCTCGCCTGCGCAAGCTGGGCGCGACCCACGTGCTCGACCGCGCCGGCCGGGGTGCACAGGACGCTCCCGCGGGCTACGACCTCATCATCGACATCGTCGCCGGTGCGGATCTGCCTTCGTTCTTCGCCAGGCTCGAGCCGAACGGTCGCATGGTGGCCGTCGGCGCGATGGCAGGCACGCCACCGGCGGACTTCGGTATGGAGATGGTCGCGGCGTTCCGGAAGTCGATGTCGTTTGCGACCTTTAGTGCCGACACCGTGCCCGCACCCGAGCGATCGGCCGCGACCGCCGAACTGTTCGCTGCCGCAGGTCGTGGCGAGCTGGAAGCAGTTGTGCACGAGGTGCTTTCCCTGGATCAGGCTGTTGTGGCCCACCAGAAAATGGAAGCTGGCGAGGTGTTCGGCAGAATCGTGCTCATACCATCGGCGCGATAGCCGACACCGCATCTCGCCGCCGCACAGATCCGCCAGACCCCACCGCCTTCCACTCCTAAAAGCGACGGAAGATGCCGTCGTCGTCGACGGCATCGGCGTACCCGAAGAAGTCGGAGTGGGCGATGAAAAGGGTAGCTGCCACTCCGGGGATCTGCTGGGGGATGATCCGGAAGGTGCGCCCTTCGTCGTCCTCGTCCAGGGAGACGGCAAGCAGCGGGTGTTCTGGGTGGGTAAGGCTCATGCCATCGGCGATGAAGAAGCAGGCCGGGCGTTTATCCGGGTCGCCCGGCATGGCGGCGACCAGGTCGTCGACGCCGGTGCCCTCGCAGGCGGCATCTTCGTAGATCTCGACGGGTGCCGCGTCGTCCTTGGTGAGCACGGCCACGAGCGCGCGCCAGGCGTCGGGGTGCTGGAAGTCGGTGAGAACGACAGGAATCAGCTGATCAACAGCGAGTTCGAGCACGGGCGCCCCTTCACCGGAGGTCTTCCAAGTGGCAGTCCGCCCTCTCCTGCAGGAGGGGCCGTGGTCAGCTCACCTCCCTGACACGCTAGGTGACGATCGAGCAGAACTCGTCACCCGATTCGGTTGGAGTATCGACGTCGGCATCTCCCGACGAAATCGCTGGACCATGAGCCGGACTGCTCGACTGCGCTCCCGGGCAGACCGTCCGAGATGGCTCGCAGGCGGCGAACCCGACCGGCCCCCCGAACCCGAATCCCTACCTCCTGGCCACTGACCTCCGCCTGGTCTCGGGCTCGGGTACCGATGAGTCCGATCATCTCGCGGCGTCGATATCAGTGATCCACCGGAGAGGAGAGCACGATGAATCAGTCCACCAACGAATCAGCACGGACCGCGAGCGCGTGCCGACAGAACGGACCGAACAGTCCTGTAGCACAAGGGCTTTCAACGATCAGTTGACCTTCCTCCGGCCACGGCCACGGTTTCGTGTTCCATCACTTCGCTCGCTGCCCGCTCACCTGAGCGAATGGCCCCATCGACCCAACCGCACATGACCGCAGAACTCTCCGTTCCGGCCCAATGGACGCGGCCACAAGGTTTGCGCAGGGCATGACCGAACTGCGTCAGCACACCGGTCGGTGCGTGACTGAGCATCCCGCCACCGGAGTAGCGCTCCACACTCCAGTTCTGCTCGATGTAGTCGACGGGTGAACCGGCCTTGTCGCCGAACCGCTCGACGAGTGCACCGAGTATTGCCGTCCGCCGCTCGGCCTCATCGAGTTGTCCGATCTGCCGGGCGATGGGCCCCTCGGTGATCACACACATGATCCCGGGTCGCCCGGTGTCCGTGCAGGCATCGATAGTGATGGTTGCCGGCGACCCCGGGGCGGCCGACTGTCCCGACAACCCGTCACTACGCCAGAACGGTTCGTCGTACACGGCAGCAATCTTGACGATCGAGCCGCTCGGCATCCGCTGATGCAAGAACGATCGATCGACCGGCAGCATCGGCTCGTAAATAATCTGGCTCGCAATCGCCAAGGGGACCCCCACGATCACCCGGCGTGCCCGCACGGTCAACTCGTCAGAGCGCACCGTCACTCCATCGGCATCCTGCTGGATGTGCCGGACCGGCTGCAACAGGTGGATCGAATCGCCGATCTCAGCCGCCATCGGCCCGGAGATGGCACCCATCCCCCCGACCGGTCGAGCATCCTGGGCGCTGTCCTTGACTCCCAAGACGAAGCCGGGCCCGCCCCCCGACGCCATCTGGTACAGCACGAACAGCAACGACACCTCCGAGGCGTCGGAGGTATAACAGCCAGCGATCGCGGTATCGAGGAGCTCATGGGCGGGCTCGGACAGCGTGTTGCTATCCAGCCAATGCGCCAGACTGACCCGATCCCACTTGTCCGCATTCTTCGCTGACCACGGAGCTTCCAGGGGAATCGACTTGCACATATGTCCCAGCTCGAGCAGCACCGCACCGAGGTTCATCGCCGCCCAAGGGCTCATCGTCCACGGGATCGTGCCCGTATAGCGATATTGCTTTCCGTCGACCACCATCATGGCCTCGCCGTCGGTGTACTGCTGGTAACTCGATACCCCGAACTCGTTCATCAATGCATAGATCCGGTCCTGCCCCGGCCCGATCCAGGCGCCACCCCGATCGATCCAAGACCCGTCCGCGCGCACTTCGGTGAACGTGCGCCCGCCGAGCCGGTCGCGAGCCTCCAGCAGCGCCACCGATCGACCCGCCTGCTTCAGCCGCAGCGCAGCCGTCAATCCGGCAAATCCCCCACCAACTACGCAATAGTCGACATCTGTCATGGAACCCCGCCCTCGTGTTGAAGTTCCGCGCAAGGCCGCCACGCAGCCACGCACTGCTTACCCCCGATACGACGGGTGCAAAATCGCCTTCGATCAGGCTCGAATTATCCAGCAATTCTATAGCAATCCCGGCGGCGCCCCAGCTCTACTGGGACATCGGTGATGTGCGAACACCCCTGTCATAGCCGCATATCGGGCTTTAGGCGCTCCGAGTTTGTGGTCGGTGATGCACAGGTAGCGAGCATTCAAGGCAATATCCGAACGGTCTGCTTACCGCGCCGCCGGTCACGCACTCATCACGGCCGCGCTGGAGAGCTGACTCGTGCTTGCGAGAACCCGATCCGGAAGGGACCGGCAACGGGTTTCAAGCGGCGGGTGAAGGCGGAGCCGACGTACCGCTGTGACTGCGGCGCCGAGTTCGACGCGCCAGTGCCACAGGAAGCGCCGGCCACACTGTTCCGTTCCAGTCACGAACAAGCATGGGTTGAACTAGCGGTCCCGCGCCCTGGGGCGTGGAACATCCACGCGCGCCCTACTTGGCCCGGTACGCCCGGAGAAAGGTCCGCACTCCCTCGACGATGAGTGGCCGAACGCGGGAGTCCTCCACGGCATTCGCGGAACCGAACCTATTGATCGCGACTCCGAAGGTCAGCGCGATGAACTGGTCAGCCGCGAGTCTGGCGTCGGTGACGTCGAGCAGCCCGGCCGTAGCGAAGGCGGCGAACCGCTCGGCAAGCGCCTCGTCAGGGGTGTCGGCCATAGGGTTTTCGCCTTGGCGGCCGGGTTCCGCCCGGACCAGTCGTTGCAACGTTGCGTACTCCGCCGAGCCGAGCATGTCGTCCGCAATGCGCATCGAGAATGTGACCAGAACGTCCTCGAGGTCGGCGGCGTCGGTGTGGTCGGTGAGGGTGTCGTCGAGGATGCGCCGGACCGTGGTGATCAGTGACTGGCCGACGGCATCGACGACTGCTTGCAGCAGCGTCTGCTTGTCGCCGAAGTAGTCGTAGACCGTCCGCTTGGACACCTCGGCCCGGGCGGCGACCGCGTCGAGGCTGGACCGGTCGAATCCGTCGGCCAGAAACAGTTCTCGGGCCGCGGAGAGGATGGCGGCCCGCTTCTGCGTGGACCCCTCGCGCAGTGTCTTCGTGGTCGGCATGGCCATATCTTAGCTCGACTACACTGCACGGTGTAGTGTAATTTCGGTCAAGACCCGTTCCGCACATGCACACCTGCTCCGTCCCAGCGGAGCCACCTCGGGTACCGCTTCCCCGGGTTCACAAATGGCCGCTATGTCCGCGAGGAAAAGGACGTTCATGACCACAACCCTGGCTCCCCCGGTCCGCATCGGGAAAGCCGCTGTCGGGGCCCTCGGCATGCTGGCAACCGCCACCGGGGCCCTGGAGTCGGTAGTGACACCGACGCTCCCGCTGTTGCAACGCGAATTGTCGATAAGTCCTGCTCGAGGGGCCCTACTCAGCATCACGATGCTCATCACCGGCGCTCTCGTCACGCCCGTCGTGGGCAACCTCGGTGACCGCTACGGCGCGAAATGGGTCATGCTCCGGCTGATGGCGGTGGTCTCGGCCGGTGGTTTGGTGTCCGCGCTGGCACCGAACCTGCCGGTGCTGCTGCTCGGTCAGGTACTGGAGGGCGCGATGGTCGGCGCGATGCCACTCTCGTTCATCCTGGTACGCAAGCACCTCCCAACGGGAGAGTCCCAGGTGGCCATCGGGGTGGTCAGCGGGCTGTTCGTGGGCGGCGGCATGCTGGGGACGCTGATGGCCGGGCCCATCGCGGAAGGGCTGTCCCGGCACTGGATGTTCGCGATACCGACGATCGCGATCGTCGTGGCGACCCTGTTCGTCCACCAGCTGATGCCGAACGACCCGCCAGCCCGATCGGATGCCAGGATGGACTGGCCCGGCCTGGTTCTCCTGAGCGGCGTTTTGCTGACGCTCATGTTCGGGCTCTCGATGGCGCCCAGCGCCGGCAGCCGGCCACTCGCGCTCGGCGCCCTCGTCGCACTCTTGGCCCTGCTCGTGACCGGATGGATCTTCGTCGAACGCTGGTCACCCTCGCCGATGGTCGATCTGCACCTGCTGGCGAAGCCTGCGATGTGGAGCTCCTATGCGATCACATTCGCCGTCTGCGTAGGTACCGCGGTGTCGATGTATCTCGTTCCGCAACTGTTCGCGGTGTCCGCCGGCGGGTACGGCTTCGGGGCCAGCTCCACCGACATCGGGCGGTACCTTTTGCCCGGCGCCGTCGCGGCGGCGATCAGCGGGCCGCTCGGCGGGGTCGCGGCGCGTCGTTTCGGCTCGAGTGCCGTGGTCGCTGCCGGAATCGGCGTCATGGCGGCCACGTTGGTCGCCCTGGCGTTCCTGCACACCGAGGTCTGGCACCTCATCATCGGCAAGGCGCTGATCGCCCTGGCCAGTGGCGTCTGCATCACTGCGATGGTCGTCAAGACCGCCACCTCTGTCGATCACGGCAACACCGGAATCGCCACCAGCCTGGTCCTGGTGACCCGCGTGATCGGCTTCGCCGTAGGCGCACAGGTCAGCGGTGCCATCCTCACCGCCGGGACCCACCCAGGGATGGAAGACCCGGCCGAATCGGCCTTCATCACCGGCTTCGTCATCGCAGGCGCCATCACAGCGCTGTCCCTGCTTGTCGTCCGCACCATGCGCAAAGGAGTCGAGCAATGACCCGCACCGATCTGTTGACGAATATCCGCACCACGCCGAGGCGCAAGGTCCTGATATCCGGGGCCAGCATCGCGGGTCCCGCCCTCGCGTTCTGGCTGAACCGCTACGGATACGCAGTCACGGTGGTCGAGAAGGCGGGCACACTTCGTAGCGGTGGTTACCCCATCGACGTACGCGGCACCGCACTGGAGGTCGTCCGGAGGATGGGGATCTTGCCACAACTGCAGGATGCACAAATCGACTCACGTCGGTTCACCTTCCTCGACGGGGACGCCAGCTTGGTGGCCTCGGTCAACCCGCATACCGTCGTCGGCAGTGTCGCGGGACGGGACCTCGAGGTGCGGCGCGGGGATCTGACCGACGCTCTTTACACGGCGGTCCGTGACGACGTGGAGTTCTTGTTCAACGACTCCATCCACACCCTCGACCAGTCCGACCACGGGGTCGACGTCACCTTCCACGGGGGCAGCAGACATACGTTCGACATGGTGTTCGGTGCGGACGGTCTGCACTCACATACCCGGGAGCTCCTGTTCGGCCCCGAGGAGCAGTTCCACCGATACCTCGGGTACTGCTTCGCCGGGTTCACCATGCGCAATACCTTCGGCCTCTCCCACGAGATCATGATGTGGAACACCCCGGGCAGAGCCGCGGCTCTCTACGCCGTAGGGGACAGCGACGAAGTTCACGCCTTCCTGAACTTCGCCCACCCAGAACCACCATTCGACGCGTTCGGTACCCCAGCAGCCCAACGGGACCTGGTCGCCGCGATCTTCGCCGACGCGGGATGGGAAGTCCCGGGCATGATCGCCGCCATGCGCGACGCGGATGATCTGTTCATCGACATGGTCAGCCAGATCCGCATGCCTCGCTGGTCCAGCGGCAGAGTCGCGCTGGTGGGCGACGCCGCGTACGCACCCTCATTCCTTACCGGACAAGGCTCCAGCCTCGCGCTCGTCGGTGCGTACATGCTCGCCGGTTCCCTGGCCGACCGGGACGCCGCCGCGGGCTTCGCCGCCTACGAACACAACATCCGCGAGTTTGTGACCGTGAACCAGGAGCAGATCGGCGAGGGCGACGCCACACTCTTCCCCACCACCGCTCGGGCCCTGGAACAGCGCAACGACATGCTGCGCAATCTCAGCACCATGCCCGCCACGGAGGGACGACCGGCCCACTCGGCCCTCACCCTGCCCGAATTCATACCCAGAGCGACACCTGGACGTTTTACCTGAGACAGTCACGAACTACCAAAAGAAGATGTGGCGAGTTCTCATCTGATCTGACGGTGGGGTGACGCGAGAATTCCTCGACGGCCGGTGGCGGGTGGTGTGGTCACAATCCACACAGATCCGATAAGACGGACACTGGTCGGGTCCACCACCAACGCCGGCCTATCACGACTGCGCCGCAACAGCATTCGTCCCCCCGACGGTATGGAGAACGGGTTGGCACCATCACGAAGGCCCACGCCAGGTTGGCTACTTTCACGTCCCGGAAGTCCTCTGCGCGGGCCCTCCGAGCGAGCAACTTCGACTGTCGAACACTCTGACCGCTAGATCACTCTCCGCCGGTACCAACGGATCTCGGCCAAGCGCACCGACCTCACGGTCCGCCGACAGTGCAGTCACCGGCGGAGCCGGCAAGCCGCCCTCCAACCTGATCGACCCGAAATCCGCCACTTTGCTGTGAGGCGCATCTTCAGGCGCTCGGTCCGGCGGGCGGACACACTGCCAGCATGGACACCGGACCGGGTGATCGACATCCCCTCATCACCCTCATAAAATATCTATTAGAGATCATGCGGCGACCACACGGTCCCACATATCGCGCTTGGGCCTATCTCAGCCGCGATATGGGCGACTCCACCGGAATAATAGGAAAGGAGTCGATCTCGATGGCATGGGAACATAAGGTGCCAGAAGGCCAGACAGACGTAATGCCCGGCACGACGCCCACGAGCTGGTACACCCCACCTGATAACGCGCAGCACATCGCATATGTCGGCAAGGATAATAAGATCCATGAATGCTCCTTCAAATTCGCACCGGAAGGGCACGATTGGGAGCACACCGTACCCAGCGACGGACACCCCGTGACCGAAATTGGCACTAACTCCACCAGCTGGTACACCCCTCCGGACAACGCGCAGCACATCGCATATATAGGCAATGATCAACAGATTCATGAATGCTTCAAGTTCGCACCGGAAAGTCACCATTGGGAGCACACCTGGCCCAGTCCCGGACACCCCAAGGCGCGACTCATAACCAGCCCCACCAGCTGGTACACGCCCCCCGATCGCGCCCAGCACATCGCCTATATTGAAGATGGGCTCGGCGTGATTAATGAACTCTTCTTCAATTTTGCACCGGGAGAATACCATTGGGAGCACACCCTGCCCTTAGACGGACACGCCAAGGCTGTCACGTGGACGAGCCCCACCAGTTGGTACACCCCTTCGGATAACGTGCAACACATCGCATATGTCGGTGGAGATAGCCAGATCCATGAAATCTTCTTCCGGTTCACACCGGGAGGATTCCATTGGGAGCCCAGCTTGCCCAGTCCCGGACACCCCAAAGTTGAGCCAGGCACTCGCCCCACCAGCTGGTACACCAAGCCGGATAATACACAGCATATCGCCTATGTCGGCCAGGATAATAAGATCCATGAACTCTTCTACCAACTTTGAAACGGCTCGGTCTCTGGTAAAGACTCCGGCCAAGTGCATAGTCGTCGGTTGATACTGTGCGCGCCCCACCACAAGGAAGGTCCACCAGCCGAGGAGTGTAGAGGAGACACCGGACGTGCCTGACCATCCTCATTCGGGGGCGCGCACGGACGATTCCTCGGAGACTCCGCCTTGTCTCCACAAATTGGAACCTCGAAGTGACGGCTCAGTATCCGCCTTTGGGGGGATCGCGCGGCGCGAGGTCATCAGGCTCACGAACTCGCAACTCGGCTCGTGCCAATCGATAAAATGTTGCGATCCCATCGCTGAAACGTCCGGCCGGTGGCGAGCTGAATTCTGTGCTATATGGATCGGTCCCCGATATCGCAAACTCCCGGACTGCAGCAGCATGCTTGACGACCATACGTGAGGCTTTCTGGAGATCAGATCCGGATACGAGCCAAATCTTCACCTCCCCAACCCGACCCCGACGGACTTGCGTATTAAATCGACCGAAGTCGCGTCCGCAAGTTCATCGAACTCGGAGAGTCAAAGTTCATCCGTAGTATTTGTGCGCGGTCTCGGGAAGTTCGCTGAGGAATCACTTCTGCGACCACAGCTATCGAGCCGCCCGCCGCACCCCTCGAGTCCGCCAGAACCGGTTGCCGCTGCTACACCACGGCGTAGACGGTGTTCAGGTCGACCAGCATGGGGCTGTCGGCTTCCTTCGGCCGCTGCCCGAGGCGGATGCCGACAGTCTGCAGGTTCTCATCGAATCCCGCTCCGCTGTAGCAGGTCAGGACCGTTTGACTGGTGTCATATCCCTTCGCCGCCAACAATTCTCGCGCACGCCGCAAGCGGTCCACATGCCCGACGGTCATCGTGCGGTCCCATTTAACCTCACCCAGAGACAGGATGCGTCGCGGCTGCCCGGTCTCCTCTGGCGCCAGCACCGCGACATCGACCTGAATCTGCCGCTTGTCACGCGGATCGCTGACTGTCGCGGCCGCCACATGCCCGGGCAACTCTCCGAACACCTCGGGCCCCACCGACATCGCCCATTCCCGGCAGATTCCCTCGAAATGCGGGCCCACCACCTGCGACAGGAACGTGGCACGCGAATTACGCCATGCCGCTTCGGGATTCCCCCGCTCCAACCGGGTCCACTCCCGTCGCATGATCGCCTCGTAGAACACGATCAGCGGCTCGGCCACCCGATACACAGATTTGCCCCGATTGAACGGATCCGCCTCCCGGATGACCAGCTGAGCATCCTCGAGCACCGACAACGGATGCCCGATGTCGGTGGAACTGCGGCCGATGGTGTTCGCGATACCACCCCGTGTCGTGTGCCCGCCCGCGATCGCGCCCAGCACCGCGTGATACAGCGCCACATCCCGGATGTCGGTCTCCTCTGCCAACAGATACCGCGCCTCGCGGAACAGCGGCACCTGCGGATTGAGCACCGTCCGCAACACCCAGGAATCGAAATCCTGCAGAGACGCCGGTGTATCACCCGCCACGAACTCACGCCGATACGCCGGCGTCCCACCCACGATCGAATGCACCAACACCGCCAACCGCGGATCCTCGATCCCCCAGAACCGCGCCGACTCCCGATAATCGAGCGGCTTGACGATCAACTCCAAACTCGCCCGCCCACGCAACGGCGCACTGCCGGCCAGCAACCGCCCCATCACCGACATCGCCGACCCACACAACAACACCCGCGAACCCGCCCGCCGCGCATAACCGCGAGGGTCGAGCGCACGCTGCAACACCGACGGCAACGACGGACTGGCCTTGGTCAGATACGGAAACTCATCGATGACGACCAACCCATCACCGACCACCGCGAACAATCGCTCGAACGCCTCGTCCCAATCCCGGAACGCATACCGGCCCCCACCGGCATGCGCGGCCACAGCCGCACCGAAACCCTCCAGCGCCTCGACCTCCGTCGCATCGGTCGCCGTGAAGAAGAAACCCCCAACCACATCAGCCAACGCATCCAGCAAGAACGTCTTGCCCTGCCGCCGCCGCCCGCTGACAATCCCCAACCGCACATCCGGACTCGGCGACGTCGCGAACCGCACCAATCCGTCCCATTCGCGGTCACGGTCGAACACCCGGTCCGGCTTCACCAAGGCAGTCATAGATAGAAGTATACTTCTAATAAGTACACTTCTACAGATAGAAGGACACTCGACAAACCGGGCACAGCGGTACAGCCGTTGCGATATCACCACGATCGCTGCTGCGCTCGAATGTCCAATCCCGCACTGAAACCCGGCACCGCCGGGCAACCCCAGATCCGGCAACTCGCCGACGGCCGCTACGAAGCGCGCGCCTGCTGTGCCGCAACAACTTCGGCACCTACCTCAACGGAATCGAAGCAGCGGCCGCACAACTCGGCGACTCACCCCTGGTCACCGCACGCTAATACGCCGCACGCAACCAACACGTGGACAACCGGACAGCACTCGAACAAACCGGAACATAGACACGCCGCCCCGCCCCGGGGAAAACCACCCGATCATGGACCCATCAAGGACCTTCTCGCCCCGAAAACCAGAAGAGCCCCGACCGCAAATACCATCTCTGCCGGTCGGAGGCTTTCCGAAGCTCCCCATCTGGACTCGAACCAGAAACCTGCCATTTCCGAGTAGGCGATGTTTCTAACTTCCCGTGAGTTCTCAACAATGCACGTGAGCTCCACGGATAGCGAAAATTAGGATCCTTACGAATCCCGTTGAATCTGGTCAATTCCCGCTGAAAGCATGACGTTTGCGTGTCGTTGGTCGAGTTGGCACGATGAGAGTCTGCTGTTCACTTAGCGTTTCACGGCGCGTTGCCATCAACAGCTCAGTCGACACCGAAGTTCCAGTGACGACCACCCACGATCACTCGCCATCGCGCGGTCGACGCCTCCGGGCATAGCTCGTCGTCCAAGTGATGCCCGAAATGCGAAAAGATCCCACCCCCAGCAAGTTTCGTTCCCAAATCTGTCCCCATCCGGGGCCCCCACCGCAAAGGATAGAGCTCCTTTGCGGACCGGCGGTGTGTGATCTCCGCTTGCAGCGCTGATGGGTGATCGTCGGGGGTCTAGCCGGGACGCCATGGCTTGCAACATCACCCTGTGTCCGGCGAAATCCTGGCCGTTTATGTGTCATCGATACCGTCCAGCCGAAGGTGGAACCATGCATATCGAATCAGTCGCCCGACAGCGCGAAACCAGCTGGTGCCTGTCAGGGCGGTCCGATCGTGTGCCAGCCGAGCTATCAAGCGAATTCACTTCGCCAACGCCACCGTACTACCCGCGCCTGCACTCATTCATTGGCGGCCTGCGTCGCGACCAGGAGGTCGATCTCCAAGGTTCTTCTCCACCGGATTCGAGCGTTGACACCCGTCGGCGACGTCTCGATGGGGTCAGTTTTCGAAAACGAGCCCCGGCCGCATGTCGTCTCCCACTGGTCGGATCAGGCATGTCAGGAACCTGGGTAGCCCGTGGGGTAGTCGTATGCAGTAAAGCTCAACGAGTTGCCAATCATGTTCAAGGGTGAGCAGCCGAACGACCGATCGGGCCGATTTGATGCGGTCTTTCACTAGGTCCAAGAGCGGTGTGAGGTAGTACCCAAGATCGTCGGGGTGGATGAGATGCGTTGTGGTCAAGTTGAATTCTTTGCGATCCGCCGACGGGTCGGTGCCACGGGATGCTGGGTGATGCCGCCAGGCGATGCTGGTCAGCGGCGGCGTCAGCCACTCGACAATCTGGAGGGTTTCGGTGTCGATCAATGCGATGGTTCCGCCGAGCAGCCCGACGGCCGCGTCGCCGTGATAGGTCGGTAGCACGATGCCGGGTTGGCGATCCTGCTCCACTTGGAGCAGCAGCCCACGCAGTGAATGCGGTGAGTGGTAGCGGAAGAGTCCATAGACACGAGTTGTCTTCTCGTCATTGGCGGTCAGGACCCGCATCGGTCCCTGCCAGTGCGTTCCTGGTTGCGCGTCGAGCGCTGCGGTGATCAGCCGGTCGCGTTCTTCGCACTCGATGATCCGCGACAGAAACCACGCCCCGTGCAGCAGTGGAAACCCCTCGGGCAGCACCGCCCCACCCCGCCCATTGTTGCGCACGGTCCATTGTTTGCCGTCCCACACCAGGACATCGATCGCGGGAGGGTCCGCAGGGGTACCGGCCTGTGGACCGACCCACATCTGAACCGCCAGAGGCCCTCCGTCGGGTCCCGGCACCGGTAGCGCGAAGACCTTGTATCCCTCGCCGCGGATCCGGATTTCGCGGGCGCACATCTGGTTCGATGCGATGGCGTCCGTGATGGCCGAAGAGGCAATACCAGCCAAGGAGTTGGGACGGATCGCGCGATGCAGGGTCCGCTCGCGGGGCATGCCTTCCTCCGGCACGTGACGAATGACCATCCCCGGTGTCGCGGCATCGATCAGATACCACACGCTTCGCTCTTCCCCTGTTCATTCGACTGTGGCAGTCCGTCATCGCCTGCTGTGGTCACACCTCGCAACTATCCGGCTGGTTGTCCGCGGAAGTCGAATTCGGAGTCTACTACCAGCAAATTTGTTTCCGGTTGAACCGCGTTGGTCCGCTCAGCGCTACGGTGTTGGCTGGTCATGGGTCGCGCTGTGGGTCACACTCATCAGTTGTGGGGACTCGAACGCAGAACATGCCAGGCGTTATCGTTAGCCACCACACGCTGACCCATTCGCAACGACGGCGTACCTATACCCTCGTTCGATCCCGGCACCTACGTGCCGACGCCGCACTGGTGATGGTTCTGCACGGCACCCTCCAAACCGGTGATTCCATCCGCGAGTTTGCTGCCGGAGCCTTCGACTCTCTCGTGGAGTCGGGTGGCGCAATCGTGGCCTACCCCGACGCTGTTCAGCGGGAATGGAACGGGGCGCGCAAAGCAACCATGCTCGCCTGCAATGTGAAGAACATCGATGACGTCGGTTTCCTCGGCGCTCTGGTCGACGAGGTCTCGTCGGCCTGGTCGATCGATCGGCACCAGGTGTACGCAGTCGGATTCTCACTCGGCGGGCAGATGACGATTCGGCTGCTGCACGACGCGCCCGAACTGCTCGCGGGAGCGGCACTTATCGCAAGTAACCAGCCTGCTGCGGAAAATCTCACGACATCATCTCGACCACCACTGGCAGTGCGAGTGGTCCTCATCCATGGCACCGACGACCCTCTCGCGCCCTACAGCGGTGGCTACGTCAGCTTCCGGGGATGGTTTCCCAAGGGGCCACACTTATCGGCAGCGCAAACGGCGGCGTACTTCGCCCACCGTAACGGGATCACCGCGCCGCCGTCATTTCACTGGATGAACGCCGACGGCACGACCGCGGGCGAGGGGCAGGTGTGTCGGACCGACTATCGAGAATCCGGTCTCGCACCAGTCACCCTCTACACCGTCGTCGGTGGCGGACATCAGATTCCTGGTGCCTCGACCGGGATGCGATGGGTTTGCGGCAATCCTGTCTCGGGCTTCGACGCTACCGGCGCGATCGCTGACTTCTTCGACCTCACTCCCGGCTGAATCAGCAGCAGTGCAAGCCGCAACTTGCCGCCGGTAGTGGCACACTGCGGCTCATGGATGACGTCTCGCCCAACGACCCGACGAACCCCACCATCGCCTGCGGAACCCGGACCCGCAATCAGCACGACGCCCACAATCGAGCCGGCCGACTCGCCGCCGCCCTCGTCGCCGAAGGTACCAACCGCGGCGACCGCGTCGCGGTCATGCTGCGCAACGACATCGAGTTCCTGGAGACCTCTCTCGCCATCGCCGCATGCGGAGCAAATCCCGTCCCGATCAACACCCGATGGCAGGCACCAGAGGTCGCCCACGTCCTTACCGACAGCCGCGCGCGAGTCATCATCGCCCACACCGAATTCATCGACACGATCGAACGGGCAATCGCCCGATCCGGCGTCGACGCACACATCATCGAAGTCGCCATGCCGGTCGAACTCCTCGACGAGGCCGGCCTCGACCGGGCGCTCGCGCAGCCGACGCACCGCCACTGCACCCTCGAGGAGCGGATCAGCGATCACCTCGAACCTCTGGGCTACCTCGAGGGAGCCATCGCGGATTCGATGGGACTGATCTACACCTCCGGAACCACCGGCACCCCCAAAGGCGTTCTCCGCGAACGCATGACACCGCATCAACTGCTATCCATCGCGGGCGGCACCGCCAACCGCATGGGACTCACACCCGGCGGGCAGATGCTCGTGGCCGGTCCCCTGTATCACACCAGCCCGAACGCGGTCGCGGTGCTCGCGCTGCGGATGGGCACCAACATCACAATCATGCCGCGTTGGGACAGCGAGCGATTTCTCCAACTCGTCGACGAACGCCGCATCACCCAGGCCAAAGTCGTCCCAACGATGCTCTCCAGGCTCCTGTCGCTTCCTCCCGAAATCCGTAGCCGCTATGACGTTTCCAGCCTCACGCATGTGATCCACTCCGCCGCCCCCTGCCCGCCGACGGTCAAACGCGCCGCGATCGAATGGTTCGGCGATGCACTCATCGAGTTCTACGGCTGCACCGAAGCGGGCACCATCACCTGGATCACCGCCTCCGAATGGCTCGCACACCCCGGCAGTGTCGGCCGCGGCGCCGACGGCTCAACCGCCGTGGTCGTCAATGACGACCGAACCCCCTGTCCCCCAGGAGAAATCGGGCAAGTATTCGTCCGAGGAGCCGACTACTGGCCGAGTTTCACCTACCTCAACCAGGACACCGCACCCGCGGGGTCGGTCCCCGGATTCATCACCGTCGGCGACACTGGATACCTCGACCACGACGGCTACCTGTATCTCACCGGCCGCTCGAGCGAGATCATCATCTCCGGTGGCATCAACATCTACCCCGCCGAAATCGAAGCAGCCATCGCCGCGATCAACGGTGTCGAGGACGTCGCTGTCTTCGCCATCCCCCACCACGGAGACCTCGGCGAATCCGTTGCCGCCCATATCGTCCCACAACCTGGCACCCAGCTCACCGAAGAACACATCCGGGCGAGCCTGGCAGGACAGATCGCCAACTACAAAATTCCGGCCGATATCCGCATCGTCAGCATGCTGCCGCGTGACGACTCGGGCAAGATCTACAAACGGCAACTGCAAGCCCAATACCAGAGATGACCAAGCCCGACGACAGGCGCTTTGGGCCACTCAGCGCCATCACCGCCCGTAACGACCTGATGTTGCCCGGGTATCGCGGAGTCGGTTCGGTTGACTTCTGGGTCACGATTTCGTCGAAGGAGAGGAGATCGCCGCCGAGCTCGAAGTCTCGGTGGCCACGCTGTACAACTGGCGCCGCCAGTACGGCGGCATGGACACTGATGCGGCCAAGGAGCTCAGAGCGCTGCGGGACCAGAACGCTCGGTTGAAGTGGTTGCTGGCCGATGCCGAGCTGAGAAGGACGCGCTGCGGGAGATCGCGAAGGGAAATTCTGAGCCCAGCCACGAAGCGGCGGGCCGTGGACATGCTCAAACAGGTGAAGGGCTTGTCGGAGCGGTTCGCCTGCAAGGTGGTTGGGCTGCACCGTGCCACGTATCGGCGGCTGCCGGTGGCGCAATCGCGACGGCGACATCTGGGATCCACACAACTTCAGCCGGCTGTGGCGCCAAGCTCGGGGCCAGAAGTTCGCGTGGGTCACTCCGAAGACCTTCCGCAAGCTGTGGCCTCCCTGGACGCCGATCAGTACACAGCCCAGCACCTCGGCCATGCTAACGACTCAGTTCCCAAACGCCATTACATCGACCATCCCAGCGAAGCGCCCGACTTCACCGCAGCCTTGGGACGCCTCGCGGGCTGAAAGCGTGTCGTCCGACCCCTGAAAAGGACAAAACCAGGGTCGAACTGATACGTTCGCCCTGGTCAAAGCTCCCCCATCTGGACTCGAACCAGAAACCTGCCGATAACGAGCTACGGAAAGGCGCTGGTCACACCAAGCATTGAAGGCATTATGCGCTTAGGGGGTCGAGTTGAAACTCACGAAATGCCCTATGTACCCAGCAGGTTCGCACACGGCCCTCCAGAACCGACTCGAATCTCTGGCGAATATTTGGGGAGGGGTCGAATCCGAGGGCGCGCCGCCGACCACGCCGAACAGCGGACGAACGGCACGTGATCGACACCGGCACCCCGTACCGCCAGCCTGCAGTCGATCGGTGAAACACATTGCGAGCGCACCGGCTGCTGATCGCGTGTCCGAGGCGGTCAGTGCTCGACGACGCAAAATCGGCACCGTCCAAAACCAGAACGCCGAGATGAACCGTCCCGGGCTTGGGGCAGCTTCCTTCTTTGCGGAAGATGGTCTCCATCATGTCGAAGCGTTATCCGCCCGAGGTTCGTGAGAAGGCTGTTCGTCTGGTCTTGGAACGGCTGGATGAGTTCGGGTCCCCGTATGCCGCTGCGAGGGCGATCGGCCCGCTGGTCGATGTGCATTACGAGACGTTGCAGGTGTGGGTGAAGAGGGCGCTCGCGCAGGGCACCCTGCCTGGCGGCAAGGGCGGTGCGGGGTTGTCGGCGGCCGAGCGTGAGGAGCTGGAGCGGCTGCGTAAGGAGGTCCGAGATCTCAAGCAGGCCAACGAGATCCTGAAAGCGGCCTGCTTTTTTCGCGCGGGAACTCGACCCGCGACACCGTTGATCGTCGGATTCATCGACGAATACCGCCAGGTCTTCGGCGTCGAGTCGATCGGCCGCGCGCTGGCCGCGCACGGAATCCAGATCGCGCCGCGGACCTACCGCAAAGCCCGGCGGCGGCCGGCGTCGGCGCGTGATATCGCAGACGCGCACGTGGAGAACGCATTACGCGATCTGAAGGGCCAGCCGGAGCAAATGTATGGCCGAAGGAAAATGACCCGCTACTTGCGGCGCCGCGGCCATGGGGTGGCTTTTGCGCCGTGGATCGGATCATGCGCGAATTGGGATGAACGGAGTGGTGCGCGGCCGCATGCTGCGCACCACGATCCCGGCCAAGGACGGCGTGCGTGCCGGTGACAAGCTCAATCGCGACAGTACACGTCGATCGCGTTCACCGAGCGACTCACCGAGGCCGGGATCCAGCCTAGCGTAGGCGCGGTCGGATCGAGCTTCGACAACGCCTTCGCCGAAATGGAGGCCGCCTACTACGCTCAACAACCAGCCCGGCATACCGCCGAGCTGTCACACCAGTAAGTCTCCGGACTCACCGGGGGGATTCAGAAACCGAAGCCGGTCCCTTACTCGTGACGGTTCAGAAGTAGAATTTTGGAATCCTTGTCAGAGCGAATTAGGGTGGAGTGCTGCCGAATTCGATTGGAAAAGCAATGGGGATTTCCTCCTTTGGCAGGATTCTGTGCAGGTGGTGGACCCCGGGAAGCGCCGTCGTCGAGCGCTCTACCGCGGCGACTGTCAGCAATGCGGTTGCCTGGGACTGGTTCTCACCGCGCGCCCAGTGGGATTCCCCTGATCTCGCGCGGGCCAGTACGAGCCATCGTTCCGATCCTGGCACACGGATATGCCGGGTTGCTCGTGCGGCGGCTGGAAGCCGGGTGAGCGCGGCGAGGGCCGAGGTCGCCAGTCGTGAATCGAGTGCGAAGTAAGTCCGCACCGCGGTATCGAACTCGTGGGCCAGGATGTGCTGGTCGGAAAAGTCCACGCGATACATCCGCCGCCTCCCATAGCCGGGTAGGTCGAAAGCCAGTGGTTGGGTGTAGTTGCGGATGGTGTCGGTGCCGGATCGGAAGGTCCGGCCCAGCAGTCGATACGACCATTCGGTCGCGGCGTCGCCATGCTTCTCTCCTGCGCCGAGAAACACCGCAATATCGATCGGTCCCGGCGTTTGCCGGTGTAGTTGCGCGGCAAGGATATTCGTCAGCCCAGGCGCCAATCCGACATTCAGGACAATGGGCCGGGGCGCGCGGATCTGCTCTAATCGATCGATATAGCCCGCCGTGGCGGTGACATCGACGAAAGCTGCCCCAATCGTGGTGGCGAGTTCGGCGAGCCGGATGTCCTCCAGCCCAGTGGCATTCACCACCACATCGGAGTCGGCTGCGGCGCCGCGATATGAGTCCAGTCCCGGCTCCCGCAGGTCGATGACGAGATCAGCACGATCGGGATCACGACCCGAGGCGACCACCGTGCTTCCGCGGTGACGCAACTCCGTGACCAGTCGCCCGCCGACGGCACCGTAGCCGCCGAGTACCAGGACCTTCATCGTAGTATCGCCTCTCTTGGGCGCGGCTCCACTCCGGACAGCCAGCGCACGATTTTCAATCGCAATTTCGATGCCGCCCAGCGACACCTCGGAGTACCGAAGAACACGCAATCGCGCCCTAGGCGGCATCGCCCCACCGGGCCACGCAGAGCACCGACCAGCGATGCTGACAGCGATTTCCACGCTCAGTGAGCGCTCACTCGCATCCCCTCGGCGGGCTTGCCGGTGGGCACGAACGTCGCTGCGGCGATCGCGGTGACCAGCGCCGTGAATGCACAGAGAGTGAACGCCATCGTGAATCCACTGGTGTCGATCCCGAGTGTGCGGAGGCTGACCGAGGCAACGGTGGACATGACGGCGACGCCCAGCGCGGAGCCGACTTCATGGAAAGTGTTCACCAACCCGGAAGTGACACCGGCATGGGCGTGCTCGACGGTGGCCAGGGCCGTAGTGGTGGCGGTGACTATAATCGCTCCCTGCCCCACGGCCGCGACGGTCAAACCGATCAGCAGTGCGAGCGTGCCGTGCCAAAGCGCGGGTATCGCCGCACCGGTCGCTGCCACCAGCAGGCCGGACACACCGATCGGGCGGTAGCCGAATCGCCCGATCATGTGACCGGCATGGTGCGCCCCGGCGATCGTGCCCAGTGCCATGGGAAGGAACAACAGACCTGTTCTCAGCGCCGAATTACCCTGCGCCTGTTGCAGATAGAATGAGCCGAGGAAGAAGCTGGTGATCAACAGGCCGGTCGCCACCAGCATCAGGATCGCCCCAGCCGCGATCGGGCGGCGCAGTAGTAGTGCGGGATCGAACAATGGTGCGGCCACGCTGCGCTCGTAGCCCATGAACGCTCCGAACAGCACCACCGCGACCAGCAACGGGATCAGCGCCCGCGGGTCGCCCCAGCCGTGGTCGCCGGCGGTGATCAGACCGTAGAGCGCCGCACCCGTCGCGATGGTGACCAGTACCGCGCCGACAATATCGATGCGATGTCCGGGCCGCATCGGCGTCGCCGGGACTACTGCGGGCATCGCAGCAAGCAGCACGATTCCCACCGGCACGTTCACGAAGAAGATCCACGACCAACCCGGTCCTGCGGTCAGCAGACCACCGGTCAGGACACCGAAGGCCGCGCCGGTACCACCCAGCGCACCCCACACCCCGAGTGCCCTATTGCGCTCCGCGCCATGGAAAGTCGTGGTCAGGATCGACATGGCGGCCGGGGACAGCAACGCCGCACCGGTACCCTGCCCGACGCGTGCGCCGATGAGCATCTCAGCATTCATCGCCACCCCTGCCAGCAATGAGGACGCGGTGAATATCGCGAGGCCGACGAAGACCATTCGCCGCGCGCCGAACAGGTCGGCCACGCGGCCACCGAGAATCATCAAACCACCGAACAGCAGTGTGTAAGCCGTGACCACCCACGTCGCTGCGGCGCGACTCAATTCCAGGTCATGCCCCATATCCGGCAGAGCCACCGTCACCACGGTGATGTCGAGAATCAGCATGAACTGCGCGGCCGCTAGCGTGGCCAACGCCTTCCAGCGGCGCGGATCGGGCGGGGGGATGACCTCGTGGCCGTGATGAGTATAGGCATGAGTCGACATGGTGTTGCCTCCAGGAGATGAACCACCACAGTTGTGGTACCCCAACTGTGGTACCACTACAGTGGTGAGATCGCAACCGGGAAGGCAGCCTCAGTGGCCGAGAATCGATCAAGACGAGAACTACTGCAGGACACCGCCATCGAGGTCCTGGCCGCCAAGGGTTCACGCGGCCTCACCCACCGCCAGGTTGACCAAGATGCCGGCGTGCCCGAAGGCACGACCAAGAATTACTTCCCCACTCGCGATGCTCTTCTGGTCGCTACCGCCGAGCGCCACTTCCAGGCCTACGTCGACGACATCGCAGCACTGCGGTCGGCCACCACACCCTCGGACCGGGAAGGCTTCATCGCGCTGCTCGCCCAGATCATGGGGCGCGTTCCCGGTCCGGCCCGCCCGGGCGCGGACGTCTTCGTCGAGATGCACGCCGAGGCGCTGCGCAACCCCACGGTGCGCCGATTACTTGCGGACATGATCGCCACAGACTTCAGCGTCAACGAGGCGCTGCAGCGCTCCGCCGGACTTCCCGTCACTACCGCGACGGCTCGCGTGCTCACTCGTTGCATCCACACCGCCACAATCGAACTGCTCACCACTCCCCCGGATGCCTTGAGTCGCATCGGATTGGATGATCTGGACGCCTTCGCCCGGGAGCTGGTGGATGTCATCTATCCGCAACCAGAGCAGACAGGGCCCGCCGCGACTCGCACACCCTCGTCGATGCCGAAGTGAGACATCGATCCGTGCCGGTCTGCTTCGTGACGAGATCCCGTGCCTCGCCCTTGCGGGTCACCGCGCACCAGTTCGCCGCGCCCAGGTCTGGGACGGCGCCCCAGTCCCCGCTGTTCTCCCTCGAGTCCCGCCGGCTCGGCGGGGTGGCGGAACTCCTTGGCCCCGGATCTCGGGCCACTGTTCCTCAACCCCTGTAGTACCACCGACACTCATAACCAGTCAGGACGTCGCCTGGCCTTCGACGAGTTGCACGGACAAAGTCACACACGCCCATTGCTCCCATTGCGGCGCCGACCAGCTCCGGTCGCGGACGAAGAGTAGATACAACTCGGGACTGAGCACGCCGAACAGGATATCGGCGGCCCGATCGACGGTCACGTTCGTAACCGCCTCCGGCTTGCCGAGCATGGCCCGCGCGGCCGTTTCCTGCACCAGGTAGCGCTGCTCGAGGCCTTGCTGCCGTAATTCGTCGAGTTCGGGTTCTATCGCCGCGGCGGAATGCAGCACTTCGGTGATCAGGGCGACGCGCTCGAGGATCGCCGTGACCCCCTCCACATGCGCGCGCAGATGCTCGCCCGCGGTCCTGGTGTTCATCGCTTTAGCGAACCAGGGGCGGTCCATCGTGGCCAAGGACTCCACATCACCCGCGACCGTGACATCGACCAGCTCTTTGAGCAGATTGCGCTTGTTCCGGAACGTGAAGTAGATCGTCTGCACCGCGACCCCCGCACGTTCGGCGACGTCCTGCAATGAGGTGTTGCCGTAGCCCAGTTCGATGAAGAGCTCACCGGCGGCGGCGAGGATCCGTCGCCGAGTCTCCTGGGACTTCTGTGCCTGTTTGCCCTTGACCTGACTCATAGCCATACTCTAGCTTCAGAGTTGTACTCTAGAGTTCAACTCTAGCAATCGACGCAGAGCATGAAAGCGCAGATCTGATGAGCAACGACTACGACTACGTGATCACCGCCGACCTCGTCTTCGACGGCCGAACAGTCCTCGAACACCATGCCGTCGCGGTCAAAGGCGCCCGCATCGCCGCCGTCGCCCCCGCCGATCACGTGGTGAACTGCGGCCGGACCATCCATATCGCGGGCACACTGCTTCCCGGCTTCATCGACCTCCATGCCCACTTACTGCTCGACGGGGTTCCGTCCTACAAGGTGCTGCGGCACGGCATCACAACGGTCCGGGATACCGGCGGCCCGCTGATGCGAGCTTCGGGCGGTGACGGGCGTCTGCGAGTACTCACCGCCGGGCCGATTCTCACCGCACCCGGTGGCTACCCGATTCCGGTATTCGGACAGGACGTCGCGCTCGAGGTAACCGATATCGCTACCGCCCGCGCCGCAGTGCGCCGACTGGTCGACGGCGGCGCCGCATTGGTCAAGATCGGGCTGGAGCCGGGCGGATCGGCCGGCGCGCCGTGGACCGCGCACGAGACCACGACTCCACCGCCGTGGCCGCTGCTGTCACCGGACGTGGTCCGTGCGATCGTCGCCGAAGCTCACGCCAACGGCCTGCGCGTCGCCGCCCACCTGAGTGGACCCGCAGGCGCCGAGCTCGCGCTCGACGCCGGAGTAGACGAGTGGGCGCATGTGCCGTGCGATCCGCTGTCCGACGCACTGATCGCGCGCGCGGCGGCCGCAGGAGTACAAGTTCTGGGCACGTTGGACACCCAGTCCCGCACCACCGGGGTCTTTCAGAATGCTGTCCGCCTCGTAGCGGCCGGCGTCCGACTGCTTTACGGCACCGATCTGGCCCACCCCGATGTACCTTGGGGCATAGACGCTTTCGAGCTACAACTGATGCTGCACACCGCGCACGGCGCGCTGACACCGGCGGACGTGCTGTCCGCGGCGACCGCGCGAGCGGGCGAACATCTCGGGCTCGCTCCACTCGGGCAGCTCGTCGAAGGCGCGCCGGCGGATCTCATCGCGGTCGACGGCAACGCGCTCGAGCGATTCAAATTGCTCGAGTACCCCGACCTCGTCATCTCCGGTGGGGTCGTCGTGGTCGAGCCGACCGGTGCGAGGAAGGCAGCGGCATGAAGCGCCCCTCATGGAATCTATTGCTGGCCACCGCAATCGGCGTGCAGGCGGCATCACGCGCGTACGCTTTCACCTTGCGCACCGTGCTCGCTCATAACGTCGGACAGCTGATGGCGGGTGACCCCGAGCCACTGCTACGTGCCTACGCGGAACACGCCACCCTGGTGCTGGACGGCACACACTCGTGGTCGGGGCATCATCGCGGAAAGCCCGCGATCCGCGCCTTTTTCGAACGCTTCCTCGCCGAGCGGGTCCGGGGTGAGCTGCACGAGGTCCTGCTCGCAGGACCACCCTGGCGCACGCTGATGGCCGCGCGGTTCACCGATGAGGCCGTCGATCTTCAGGGCCGCGTCGTCTATCAGAACCACGCGATCATCCTGGCGCACGTCCGCTGGGGGAAAATCGTCTCTCAACGCATTTTCGAAGACACTCAACGCGTCGAGCGTTTCGACGAACACCTCACAGCGTCGAATTTGATGGAGAACCGATGAAATACACCGAGTATCGGGCATTCGACGCAACCGGTCTCGCGGAACTGGTTGCGCGCCGCGAAGTTTCGCCCGCCGAACTGCTCGAGACCGCCATCGCGCGCGCCGAGCAGGTCAATGGGCAGATCAACGCGATCGTGCGGCCGATGTACGACATCGCACGCAGACGCAGCAATCAGCGACTCGACGGGCCACTGGCCGGGGTGCCGTTCCTCATCAAGGATCTGATGCAGGATTACGCGGGTGTACCCACTGGGAGTGGCTCCCGGTCGATGCGTAATCATGTCGCCACCGCACACAGCGCGGTCGTCCAACGATGGCTCGATGCCGGATTGGTGATCTTCGGCAAAACCAACACACCCGAGTTCGGGGCGAAAGGAATCACCGAACCAGAGGTGAACGGAGTGACGCGCAATCCGTGGCATCTGGGCCACACTCCCGGCGGCTCCTCCGGAGGATCCGCCGCGGCGGTCGCGGCTGGGATCGTACCGGTCGCGGGGGCGAACGACGGCGGAGGTTCGATCCGAATCCCGGCGGCCTGCTGTGGGCTTTTCGGCTTGAAACCGGGCCGCGGCCTGGTGCCCTGCGGTCCACGTCATGCTGAATACCTGCACGGCGCGGCGACCGACGGCGTCGTCTCACGCACTGTTCGCGACACCGCGCTCATGCTCGACATACTGACCGCGACGCCCGATCCCGGCGGACCGTATCTCACCGCGCGCCCCAACGAGTCCTATCGTGAACTGGCGCGACGGACCCCGACGCGACTACGTATCGGCTACACCACACGCTCGCCGATCGGCACGCCCGTGCACCCCGAGGCCATCGCCGCCGTCGATCACACCGTCGCATTGCTGACCAGACTCGGCCACGATGTCGAACCGGTCGAATTCAACATCCACGGCCAGCGGATGGCCGCCGACTTCCTCACTATGTGGTACACCGAAATCGCTTCAACCACAGCCGAAGCCGAACGCACAACCGGCGCACGCGCCACCGATTTCGAGCTCGATACCCGCCTACTCGCCGCCGCCGGTCGTGCACTGACAGCACCCCACTACGCAGCGGCCCACCAGCGATGGAACGACTACTCCCGCACCCTGGCCGCGTTCCACCAGACTCACGACTTCCTTCTCACCCCCGCCCTCGGACAGCCACCCGTGCGCATCGGAGAACTCGACACACCCGCCTCGGTGCGCTTTCTCGGCACCGCCCTCCTGCGCCTCGGCCTCGCGGGCCCACTCACCAAATCCGCCGCCTGGAAACAGACCGTGCTGGCCAATCTCGCCCCGGTCCCGTTCACCCAACTCGCCAATGTCACCGGGCGTCCAGCCATATCCGTCCCCAGTTATCGTCTCCCGCAAGGACTTCCGCTGGGTGTGCAGTTCATCGGCGGACTCGGCAGTGAGCCCACCCTGTTGGCCCTTGCCACCCAACTCGAGGCCGAAACCCCCTGGACACACCAAGGATCACCCCTATGACCAAGTCGACCGCAGAAACACGCATATCCGGTGCCCTCCTTGTCATGACTGGCAGGGTGATCATTGCGCACCGACCGGCATAGGAACCAGACCGCCACCCACCACACCCCATCTCCTGGATGTGTCGCTGAGTTCGAACGCCGAGAGTCGAGAGCCGATCTTCCACCGCTACGAGACGGGTACAATGCGCGAAGAATTCGAGCGGTCGACCGCATCAGACTTCTGGGAGACCGACGCATCGAGACAGCGGTACAACGGGAATTATCCTCGCCGGGGCTTTTGCCCTGAGCGCGCTCGCCCGCCGCGAAAGCCGCGGCTAGAGCCAGCGATACGGATGGCGGACGAAGAGACGTCAAATGCGCAGTGCCGCAGCCACTTTACCTAGCCATTGACCGTCTCTGGTCCACTTGAATCGGAAACCCGCATGATCAAAGTCTCGTAAGCGTCACCGCTGCCTTCCACCACGCCCCCATGTCCCGCGAAGCCCTAGTTTACCGACGCGCGATCGCACCGCGTGGCCGAGACTTTGCTCAGCTGAAAGGCTTTCACCGAACCGCAGGCAATCGCTAACCGGCAACCGCGGTAGTCGGGGATTCTGCCTCGGCTCACCGGCAGACGGTAGGTACGCTCTCGTTCCCGAGAGGACGCCGCGCGTTTCGTAGAGATGGCCAACCGCATGTAGACACCATCATCAAGATCCGGCGGGCAATCGCATGCGACAAGGTTCTCGATTCCTTCGACCTCCGCGAGGCGGTCGTTCTACGTGGCCTGACCCGTGCACAGCTGATCATTGGCGGGTCAACGGGGCACTGGTCTGCGTTGGCAGCTCGGATGCAGGCCGATGCTATGGCCTGCCGAGCAAGCGGGAGTGCCCCATCCCCGGGCAGTCCCTAACGCTGTCAATGGCCACTTGTAGGTCGCCGCTGGTGGCCAGGTGAAGTCCCCACCCCCTTGCCGGGGGTATTCAGTTCAGGGGCGGTCACCTCGTTTGGCTCGGTGTTTCATGCGGTAGGAATCGCAATCGGTGATGACGACGGTGGCGTGGTGCAGCAGCCGGTCGAGGATGCTCGCGGCGGTGGTGTGTTCGGGGCCAGGAATCGGCCCCATTGCTCGAACGGCCAATGTGGGGCGACGGCTAGTGAGCGGCGTTCGTAAGCTGCCGCGACCAGCCTGAACAGCAGTTGGGTGCCGGTGTCGTCGAGTGGGGCGAACCCGATCTCGTCGAGAATCACCAGGTCCGCGCGCAGTAGGCTGTCGATGATTTTGCCGACGGCGTTGTCGGCCAGGTAGAGGGTGTCGATCAGGTCGGTTGCGGTGAAATATCGGACCTTGTGCCCGGCGTGGATGGCGGCGTGGCCGAGCCCGATCAGTGTGTGACTCTTGCCAGTTCCGGGCGGTCCGATTAGCGCGAGATTGTGTTGCGCACGAACCCATTCCAGACTCGAGAGGCACCGTGAGCCGCCGAATCCGCGACCGCCGCCTGAATGCGTGCTACCGCGAACTCACCCGAGCTCGGCCTACTGACACGGTTACCGACGTCGCCTTCCGGTGGGGATTTACCGATGCCGGACATTTCAGTCGCGCCTTCAAGCAGTCGTTCGGAGTCACGCCCAGCAGCGTCCTGACCCATGCGCGCTCGACCGGCTGAGGGCTGTCAACAATCTGGCGGTTCCAACACAGCACGGAGGTTGTCAACCGCCTGAGATAGGTCGTGCACGGAGAGTGTCAGAATCTTGTGGGCGAATCAGCGAAAAGCCCTGCTAGGGTCCCGCGCCAGGAGTTTGGACCGGAATTCTTGGCGTATTTTTGGTCGCAGCCCGCAGACTAAACAGGTCAGGCACGGTGACCGTGCCTGACCTGGTAGTTATGCTCCCCCATCTGGACTCGAACCAGAAACCTGCCGATTAACAGTCGGCTGCTCTGCCAATTGAGCTATAGGGGACTATCCTGCGGCTCGTCCGTACTGGGCGGGCCGAGGTGAAACTTTAGCGTATCGGCTGGCGCCTTCCCAAATCGCGTCTCTACCTGGAGACATGTGGGGGCGTCGGCGTGTCCGGGGGTGGCGCGCGGTGGGGTGGATCCGGATCGACAGGCGTACCGGGCGTCGGGCAGGATGGTAGCCGCGCGCACAGGTACTTTGGGAGGAGCTCTACGAGATGCTGCGGTTGATCATCGGCATTGCGGCCGGTTATGTGCTCGGGACGAAGGCAGGGCGGGGTCGTTATGAGCAGATCAGTGCGGCGACCCGTGCCGTGACCGAAAGTCCGGTGACTCGCAAGCTGGTGCTCGTGGGCCGGCAGAAGCTGTCGGACAAGCTCAGCACCCGGGCGAAGCTGGAGCCGATGGTGCCGTTGGATGAGCGCACCACGCTGCTGGTGCCGCAGGATCAGTTGCGTCGCTGAGCCCGCTGGGGCCGGACTGGGAATTTCACGATCCACACCAGACCCCCGCGGGCCGACAACGAATCGCCCGCGGCGAGCAAGGGGCGGCGCGACTCAGCCCGCGGCGAAGTCGTCGTGATTGCCCATCGCCTGGGTGAGCAGACTCTTGCGGTACTGCTCCAGCGCGACGAGATCGCCGAACAGCGCCATATAAGCCTCGGCTTGTTCAGTTGATGACACGCGCTGCAGCTTCGATTTCAGTTCGGCGATCTGGCGGCCGACCCAGGCCTCCTGGACACGAGCAAGGACGCCGGTGACGAAGCGGGGAATGTCATTGGCGGACTTCACCGGCATCTGTTCACCGGACAGTTCGGAGACCAGCGCGCGCATGGTCAGGTCGTCGGTGCCGTCGGAAACGACATTGACCCACTCGGCGCCCCCGAGCCCGGACGCCGTGCCGCCCGCCTCGGCGATCAAGGCCCGAACGGCCGCATAGGCCGGATGGGTGAAGGCCTCGGTTTCGATCGAGTCGAAGACCGCACCTGCCATTGCCGGATACTGCAGTGCCGCGCCCAGCGCCTGCCGTTGCGGCAGCAGCGTCGGGTCGTTCGGGTTGGGACGGGCAGCGGGGTGTTCGGCGACGACCGCACTGGGTTGTGCCGCGCTGGCAACCGAGCCACGACCGCCCGGACGGCCACCGTTGCGGTGGCGTTTGGCTTCCTCGCCGACCCGGCGCACCACGGTCTGGATATCGTCCCAACCGACCCACCCGGCCAGTTTCGTCGCGTACGCCTTGCGCAGCGCGTTGTCCTTGATCTGGGCGACCACCGGTACCGCCCGGCGCAGCGCCTCCACCTGTCCCTCGGCGGTATCCAGGTTGTGGTCGGCGAGCAGGCCGCGAATCACGAACTCGTACAACGGAGTTCGCCGGGCCACCAGATCGCGCACCGCGCCGTCGCCGGAGCGCTGGCGCAGTTCGCACGGATCCTGACCGTCGGGGGCGATGGCAATATAGGTCTGTCCGGCCAGCTTCTGGTCGCCCGCAAAGGCTTTCAGCGCCGCCGCCTGTCCGGCCGCGTCACCGTCGAAGGTGTAGATGATTTCGCCGCGCCAGAAGTTGTCGTCCATGAGCAGGCGACGCAGCAGCGCGAGGTGTTCGTCGCCGAAGGCGGTGCCGCAGGAGGCGACGGCGGTCTTCACCCCGGCCAGGTGCATGGCCATCACGTCGGTGTAGCCCTCGACCACCACCGCCTGGTGGCCCTTGGCGATCTCGCGCTTGGCGTGGTCCAGGCCGAAGAGCACCTGAGACTTCTTGTACAGCACCGTTTCCGGCGTATTGATGTACTTGCCGGGCATGGTGTCGTCGTCGAAGAGTTTGCGTGCGCCGAAACCGATGACGTCGCCGCCGAGATTGCGGATCGGCCACAGCAGCCGCCGGTGGAACCGGTCGATCGGGCCGCGCTGGCCCTGCTTCGACAGCCCGGCCGCTTCCAGCTCCTTGACGTCGAAACCCTTGCGCAGCAGATGTTTGGTGAGCGTGTCCCAGCCCGCGGGGGCGTAGCCGCAGCCGAACTGCTGGGCGGCATTGCCGTCGAAGTTGCGGTCGGTCAGATACTTGCGGGCCATCTCGGCCTCGGGCTCGCCCAGTTTGGCCATGTAGAACTCGTGCGCGGCGGCGTTGGCGGCGACCAGCCTGGCCCGGGTGCCGCGATCGCGCTGCACCGAGGTGCCACCGCCCTCGTAGTTGATCTGATAGCCGATCCGGTCGGCCAGCTGCTCGACGGACTCGACGAAGCCGATGTGCTCGACCTTCTGCAGGAAGGCGAAGACATCGCCGCCCTCACCGCAGCCGAAGCAGTGGTACAGGCCGTGGTTGGGCCGCACGTGGAACGACGGCGACTTCTCGTCGTGGAAGGGGCACAGGCCCCGCATGGAGTCCGCACCCGCTCGCTTCAGAGCGACGTACTCCCCCACCACATCCTCGATCCGGACGCGTTCGCGTATTGCCGCGATATCGCGATCAGGGAGTCGTCCGGCCACGGCGGTCAGTCTAGGCTAGTCCGGCCTCGACACGCCCAGCGGCTGGTCACGCGTCTGAACCAGCGGGCTATTCGGCCAGCGACCGCGATACGCGCTCGAGCCGACTCTCGGTATACGACGCGATCTGGTCGACGATTACCCGGACCCGCGCGGTGTCGTCGGTCGCGGCATGCCACCACGGCAGCAGCAGCGGATCCAAACCGTGCGGTGCCGTCGCCAGCAGCCGGTTCGCGACCATCAGAATCCGCTCGCGCTGCACGGCTTGGCGCTGTTTGTGATCCAGATCGGACATGACATAGCGGAGCGCGACGGTCTTGAGCATTGCCACCTCGGCGGCGACTATCGGCGGAATCTCCAGGTCGGCGGCATATCGGGATAGCGCACGTGCCCCGGCAACCGCCCGGGTGGCCATGATCGCGGCGGTGGCGAAGCGGCCGACCAGTTCACTCGTGAGGTGCTTCAACGCAACCGAACTGGCAAGGGTTCCGTCATAGGACGCGGCTCGGGATACCACCGGCAGTTCGGAGAGCCGCTGGGCGGCGCCGACGAGGTCGTCCACCGAAAGCGACCGGTGCTGACCGTGCCCGAGTTCGGCGAGGGCGGCCTGTTCCGCGGGATCGGCGAGGGCCCGCAATTCGATGCGTCCCGCGATCACGCCGTCCTCGACATCATGCACCGAGTACGCGACATCATCGGACCAGTCCATGATCTGACATTCGAGGCTCTTACGACCGTCCGGCGCATCCTTGCGCACCCATTCCAGGCGGTCCATGTCGATATCGTAGGCACCGAATTTGGTGCCCGAACCTGTTCTGCCCCAAGGGTATTTGATGGCCGCGTCGAGAGCGGCGCGGGTCAGATTCAAACCCGCGCTGGTCCCGTCCGCATCGAGAACCTTCGGTTCCAGCCGGGTGAGGATGCGCAGATTCTGCGCATTGCCCTCGAATCCGCCGAACGCGTCGGCGAAGCTGTCGAGGGCATTCTCACCATTGTGGCCATAGGGCGGGTGGCCGATATCGTGCGCCAATCCGGCCAGATCGACCAGATCTGGATCACAGCCGAGACCGTCGGCGATACTGCGCCCGATCTGCGCCACTTCGATCGAATGGGTCAGGCGGGTGCGTGGGGTGTCACCGTCACGTGGACCCATGACCTGGGTTTTGTCGGCGAGCCTGCGCAGCGCCGCGGAATGCAGCACCCGGGCGCGGTCGCGGGCGAATTCGGTGCGGTGACCGGTTTCGAATTCACTGCGCGGCGGGCCGAGTCCGGCGGTCTTGGCACCCTCGACCACCATGCGCTCGCGATCGTGCTCGGTATAGCGATGCCTACCCGTCACCCGACCACCGCCCCTATCGAATCGCTACGCGATGCTGCACTCATCGAATCTCACTGCCCCGCTGAGTATTTGAAGTCCGACGAGAAGTGGGTGAGTTGATACCAGAGCAAAGCGCCGGTCTCCCTGGCGATTCCGTGCGCCTGCGACTCCCTGGTGTATACGGCGGGCCCGGTACGAGTGGGCGCGGTCCATGCGTCCAGTCCGGCGTCACGGGCCATGGTTCTGGTGCGCAGCGAATGCCATGGATCGCTGACCAGCACTGCCGATGACATCTCCCGGGCGCTCATGGCCGTCGCGACCGCCTCGATACTGCGCAATGTGTCCGAACCCGTTTCGACCGCGAGAATTCGGTCAGCGGGTATCCCTCGCTCCTCCAAATAGTTCTTGCCGGAGGCGGCCTCGGTGTACAGATCACCCTGCTGCTTACCGCCCACCGTGATCACCTTCGGCGCGACACCGGCTTTGAACAGCTTGTAGGCCTGGTCGAGTCGCGCCTCGAAAACCGTTGACGGTGTGCCGGAGTATTGCGCGGCACCGAGTACCACGATCACATCGGCCTTGGTGTAGTCGTCGATGCGCGCCACCTGCCACACCCGGAATGCGGTGCCGCCGACCAGCACCGCACCCATCAAGATCGCGCCCGTGACCAGCCGTCGAGCCCAGCGCAGTGGTCCGCCCCCGGCAGCGCGCGACGGGGCGGATCCGGGAGCCGAGGCCAGGGACGCCGAATTCACCTCACCAAGTTTGCCAGGTCATCAGCGATAAGTGCGTCACCGACGGATACCGACTGCTCATACTTACCTTTTGGTAAGTACTGGACTTATTTGTAAGTACTTGTCGTCTCTACAGTGGAATTCGAGAATGAATCCCGGCGCCAGATCCTTCGAAAACCTTCGAAAACGTTCAGGAGTGGAGATATGACGACATCGGTGACCGTGCTCGGGCTCGGCGCGATGGGACAGGCGCTTGCGAGGGCCTTCGTGCGCGCCGGACATCCGACAACGGTCTGGAATCGCAGCGCGGGCCGGGACGCGGAACTGGTTGCGGCAGGGGCGAAGTCGGCGCAGACCGTTGCCGAAGCGGTGGCCGCGAGCGATCTGGTGGTGGTCTGCCTGTTCGACCACCGATCCGTGCACGAGGTGCTGGACCCGGTTGCCGACATCCTGGCCGACCGCGCGCTGCTGAATCTGACCAGCACCGAGCCACGCGGGTCGCGCGAATTGGCTGAATGGGCCGCGAGTCACGGCATCGACTTCCTCGATGGCGGCATTATGGCCACCCCGCCGATGATCGGGCTGCCCGGCTCGTCGCTGCTCTACAGCGGAGCACAATCGGTCTTCGACACCCACCGCACCACCTTCGAATCACTGGGCAGCGCCGAGTATTTCGGTGCGGACGCCGGACAGGCCGCACTCGTCGACTTCGCCCTGCTCGCCGCGATGTACACCATGTTCGCGGGCTTCTACCACGGCGCCGCCATGGTTCGTTCGATCGGCATTTCGGCCGAGGACTTCGGTCACCGGGCATCGGGTTGGCTGGCCGCGATGACCGGATCGTTGCCGAGGGCCGGAGCCACCATCGACTCCGGCGACTACTCGAAACCGTTCCAGCCCTTGGATTTCACCAAGGCCGCCCTGGACGCCATCGTCTCGGCCAGCCGCGATGCGGGCGTCGACCTGGACGTCATCGGCGCGATCAGGAATCTCGTCGATCGCCAGGTCGCCGACGGGTACGGCGCACAGGGCAGCGAGCGGATGTTCGAGAGCCTGCACCCGCCCAGCGACCTGGCGGTATGAGCCGTCCTCGGCCTACCAGCCGCGCTCCCGCCACTCGTCGAGGTGCGGACGTTCGGTGCCGAGCGTGGTGTCGTCACCATGACCGGGATACACGATGGCGCCGTCGGGATAGCGGTCGAAGATCTTCGTCGTGACATCGGTGTAGAGCGAGGTGAAATCCTCCGGATTCGTAGTGCGGCCGACTCCGCCGGGGAACAGGGAGTCACCGGTGAACAGATGCACGCCCGGGCCGTCGACAAGCGCGAGGGCAACCGAGCCGGGAGTGTGTCCACGTAAGTGGATGACCTCGAAGGCCAGCTCGCCGATCTCGATCAGATCGCCGTCGGCGAGCAGTCGGTCGGGGCGCACCGGGAGGGGATCGGCGTCGAGCGGATGCGCGGCGGTCGGTGCACCGATGGCCGCCGTGACCTTTTCCAGGGCCCACCAGTGGTCCGGATGCTGGTGGGTGGTGACGACCAGGGCGACGCGGTCCGGCGTTTCCTGGTTGATGAGTTCGATAATGCGGTCGGGTTCATTGGCGGCGTCGATGAGCAGTGCGGCCCCGGTGGCGCCGCACTGCACTAGATAACAGTTGTTGTCCATCCCGCCGACGGACATTTTGATGATGCGAGCACCGGGGACGTCCCGCTGTTGCGGATTCGATCCAGGGGACACGTGACCGGTGTACGGCAGGTCGATCGTGATCACGGATCGATGCTAGCCAGCTAGATTCATCCCATGCCGTTGTTAGCGCCGATTCGTCCGATCCGCCGGGCCGCCTCGGTGGTAATGAGCGTGTGGTTCCTGTGGGTCGCGCTGGTCGCGGGCCCGGTCAGCGCGGATCCGCCGCTGCGGATGGGACCGTATGTTGTCGACTCGGCCCAGGTACTCGATCAGGGACAGCTCGATCGGGTGTCGGCGGCGGTCGACAACCTCTACGCCGATCATCAGCTGCGGCTCTGGGTTGTCTATGTGCGCGATTTCAATGGAATGCGGCCGCCGGAGTGGGCCGATCGCACGGCGACGCTGTCCGGATTCGGCGGACGCGATGTGTTGCTGGCGGTCGCGACGCAGGATCGGGCGTATTCGTTCCATGGCGAATTGCCGAGCGGTGTCAGCGATTCCGAGCTGGACGCGGTGCTGACGCGCGATGTGGAGCCCGCACTGCGCGACGGCCGATGGGCGGACGCCGGGGTCGCGATGGCGGATGGGTTGGATTCGACGATGCGCGGCGGTGGCATCAGCGGATGGACGCTGCTGATCGTCGCCGGGGTGATCGCGCTCGTCGTCGGTGGGCTGGTGCTGTATTCGCGCAAGCGGCGCGGCGACCGCAGACGTGCCGAATTGGCGGCGGCACGGCAGCTGGACCCGGACAATTCCACCGCCCTCGCGGCCTTATCGCTGGAGGCGCTGCAGGCCAGGTCGAAGGAGGTGCTGGTGGAGATCGACAATGCGGTGCGGACCAGTGCCGAGGAGTTGGATCTGGCGACCGGCGAATTCGGCACGACCGCGGTCACCCCGTTCAGCACCGCCTTGGCGACTGCGAAAGCCGCTGCCGCCAGGGCATTCTCGATCCGGCAGCAGCTGGATGACGATATTCCCGAGACGCCGGATCAGCAGCGCACCATGCTGGTCGAGCTGATCGGTACGGTCGGGCGGGCCGATCGGGAACTCGACGGCCAGGTGGCCGAATTCGATGCAATGCGGAATCTGCTCATCAATGCCGCCACTCGATTGGATGGGCTGACACAAGATCTGGTCGAGCTGACCGGTCGCGTGCCGAATTCCGAGACCGAACTCGCCCGGCTCACCACCGCGTATCCAGCCAGTGTGCTCGCACCCGTGCGGGATAACGTGACCATGGCGCGGGAGCGAATCACCTTCGCCGAACAGAACATCGATGCGGGCCGCGATGCCGTTGGCCAACCGGTCGGCAAGCAGGGCGGTGCGGTCGCGGCGATCCGGGCCGCGGAAGGCGCGATCGGGCAGGCGTGTACGTTGTTGGACGCCGTCGACAATGCGGCGACGAATATCCAGCAGGCGACCGACGGACTGCCCGCCGCACTCGCGGAACTGCGCGCGGATATCGTCAGCGCGAAAGCGCTCACGGGCTACGGCGGAGCCGAGCTGCAAGCCGCCATCACCGCGGCGGAGACGGCCCTGACCAGCGCCACGGCCACCACCACCAGTGATCCGCTCGACGCCTTCCACACCGCGGTCACCGCCGACAGCGCGCTCGACCTCGCCAATGCGGCGGCCACCGACCGCAAACTCGCCGCCGAGGAGCTGCGGCGCAGACTCGACCGGGCGCTCGCCGATGCCAGCGCCCGGATCGGCGCGGCATCGGACTACATCACCACCCGGCGCGGCGGCATCGATGCGCAGGCACGCACCCGATTGTCCGAGGCGCAGCGCAATCTCGATGCGGCACAGCAGCTTTCCGCAACTGATCCGACCCGGGCCCTGGCCAGCGCGCAGGCCGCCGCGGATCTGGGCGGTCGCGCACTGCGGGAAGCGCAGTCCAGCGTGCGGGCCTGGGAGAGCCGCCAGCCGCGATCGGGGACCGCGCAGGCCGGCGCAGTACTCGGCGGAATTCTGATCGAGGGACTGCTGCGGGGCGCGGGCACCGCCGCCCGGCAACGGCCCGGCGGCGGCTATACCCCCGGGTCGTACGGCGGCTCCAGCGGATCCCGCCGGATCAGCCGGGGTGGTCGGTTCTGACGCTTGACCCTGACACCGTGTGAGGCCATAGACCAGGAGCCGTCATGTTCAGTATCGGAGACTTCGCCAGACACGGACGGGTATCGGTGCGGATGCTGCGTCACTACGACGCGATCGGGCTACTGCGGCCCGACCGGGTGGACGCCGCTACCGGCTATCGCTATTACGAGGGCGGCCTGCTCGCTCGGCTCAATCGCATTGTCGCGCTGAAGGATCTGGGCTTCACCCTGGAACAGGTGGGCCGGATCCTCGACGACAAGGTCGACACCGCGGAACTGCGCGGCATGCTCGCGCTGCGCCGCGCAGAGCTGGAGCAGCGGATCACCGGCGACCGCGCCCGGCTCGTCCAGGTCGAGACGCGGCTCCGCATTATCGAGAAGGAGGGCGCCATGCCCGCCAATGATGTGGTCATCAAGTCCATTCCGGCCGTCCGGGTCGCCGAATTGACCGGTGTTGCCAGCGATTTCGAGCCGCAGACGATCGGGCCGGTGGTCGGGCCATTGTTCGAGCAACTGTGCGCCCGGTTGATGCAGGCGAGCATCGATATCGTCGGTCCGGGGATCGCCTACTACGAGGAGCAGCCGGACGGTTCGGTACACGTGCACGCCGCCATGCCGGTCAATGCCGACCCCGCCGCCGCCTACGAATTCACGATCGTCGACCTGCCCGCGGTGCCGCAGGCGGCGACAGTGGTGCACCGGGGCAGCATGGACGAGGTCCTGGAACCATGGCAGTCCCTCGGCAAATGGATCGACGCCAACGGATACCGCTCCGCCGGACCCGCCCGCGAGGTAACCCTCGAGTTCACCGAGGACCCGAGCGGCTGGGTCACCGAACTCCAGGAACCCATCCACACCGCATAACCACCCCGCACTCCCGCACCTTTCGGACGCCCACACAGATCTCGACACGGGTGCGGGAGTGCTCACCCCGCGTCCGATACCGCGCGGGTCCGCGATCCAACGAAAAGGCCGCGATCGCCGCGGCAGCGCGAGCGGAGCGGCCTCGGCCGGTCAGATCTTGATGGTGACGGTGTGGAAGCCGGAGGGGCCGGAGGGGAAGGGTGAGCGTGCAGTGCCGTCTTGCACCTCGCCCGAACGGCTGATGGCGCGGGCCTGCAGGGTGTGTTCGCCTGCGGGCAGGTCGAGCGTGGTCCGCCAGCGGCGCCAGGCGGCGGGGGCGGTTTCGGTGCCGAGATCGACCGGGCGCCAATCGCCCGCATCGATGCGCAGTTCCACGCCGTCGACGCCGTGCGGTGGCGCCCAGGCGACACCGGCGATGCTGGTGGTGCCCGCCCCCGCGCGGCCGGGCGCGGTCACGTCGATGCGCGCCTGTGGCGTCACCCACATCGGCTCCGATGGCCAGCCGCGCTTCCACCAATAGTCGATGTGGCTGTCATCGGTGAGTTCGAGTTCCGCAAGCCATTTCGCGCCGGTGTACTGACCGTAGAGACCGGGCACGAAGATGCGGGCCGGGAAGCCGTGCTCGGGGGCGAGCGGCGCACCGTTCACGCCGATCACCACATATCCGGGCCACTCGCCGGAGCGCAGCGGTTCGACCGGTAGCGAGATGGTGTAACCGTCGACGGCTCTGGTGACCAGTCGGGTCGCCCCGGTTTCCGGGACCGCGTGTTCGAGCACCTTGGCCAGTGGCACCCCGTACCAGCGACCATTGCCCGCGCGACGTTCGCCGGGACGGTTGTGCACGCACACCATGACGGCGTCGAATTCCACCGCATCCGTGGCCAATTCGGTCAGGGACAGCCGTAGCGGATGGGCGACCCGTCCGGTGACCGACAGCCGCCAGCGGGCCGGATCGATGCGCGGCGGACTCAGATTGACGTCGGCGACATAGAAACTCCGGTTGGCGGTGATCAGCGATGACAGTCCGGGTTCATCCTCCAACCCGTCCTGCGGCACCACCGAGATGCCGCCCATCGGGCCGACGCGATCGATCGCTTCGTGCTGCCTGCGGTCGTAGTCGCGATTCAGCGCCCGCGCCGCCACCAATAGTCCGGCACCGGCCCCCGCCCACACCAGCGTGCCGAACAGCCCACGGGGCCGCCTGCGCAGCCCGATACCGAGCACACCGGCAGCGGCCGCCGCACCCGCGACCGTGGCGGGTGATCGGGTCGGGCGGCGCAAACCCAGTGCGGCCGCGGTGGCACCGAAGGCAGCGACCGCGGGCGTGCGCGCGCGATCGGACAGCGCCCCGAGCCCGACCGTCGCGGCAATAGCACCGACCCCGACGCCGATCCGGGTCGCGACCTTATCGTGCTTGCCGGACAGCGCGACCGTCGTCTCGACCACCGGCACCGGCGCAATATCGGTCATGACCCGGCCGATGGCATCGATCAGCGAATCGCCGCGGGTCGCGGCGATCAACTCGCCGACTCCCAGCGCAGCTGCCCCGATCGAGGCGGCTGCCAGCCCACCCCCGTGTTCCCGGTCTCCGTTGGTCCGCACCATCCGAACACCCGCTTTCGTCGATCACCAGCCGCGCCAGCAGCATTTCCTACGAACCTACCGATTCGGCGCCCGCATTCCCACGCCGACCGGCATCACTGCTGCAGTGCCTCGGTGAAGCGGGTCAATAACTTCCGCAACTGTTCACGCTCCTTGGCGGTGAACGCATCCGCCACCCGGCGTTCGATGGCCGCGGCCTTCGCATCCGCCTTGGCGAAGGCCCTGCGCCCCGCCGGGGTCAGCCTGGTCTCCAGCACACCGCGGTGCCAGGGGTGCGGCGTCCGCTCCACCAGTCCGCGCTCTTGCAGATTCTTGAGCACGACCGTCATCGCCTGCGGCGTAACCAGACACGCGCGCGCCAGCGCGGCCGCGGAGATGCCCGGATTGTCCGACAATGCGTAGAGTGCGGCGTACTGCGGGACCGTAAGCGGTTTGACCGCCTCATGTTTGACGGCCATCAGCTCCTGCTCGGCGCGCTTGACGTCCAGACCGAGCCGCTCGTGCGCTGGCATTTCCATGAGTGTCAATGATAGGACATCTATCAAAGCTTTGATACCATTAAAGGCATGGACAATCCCGTGATCCCCGAGAGCCACGCCGATCTACTATCGCGACCGCTGTTCGCTCACCTCGCCACGCTCAACCCCGACGGCACCCCGCAGGTGACGCCGGTGTGGCAGGTCTGGGACGGCGGGCGGCTGCGCTTCACCACCACGATCGATCGGCGTAAGGCCGTCAATACCAAGCAGAATCCCGACGTCGCGGTGAGCATCAACGACCCGGACAAGCCCTATCGCTACCTCGAGGTCCGCGGTGTCATCGAGGCCATCGAGCCCGATCCGAACGGCGAATTCTTCGATGTGCTCGCCCGCCGCTACGACCTGCCCTATGAGCGCCCCGTCGCCGACCACCAGCGCCGAGTCGTGATGGTGATGCGACCGACGCACGCCACCTTCCAATAGCGCGGCGAAAGCCGCCGCGCCCTCAGGAGTTGACGGCTTCCTCCGCGAGAGCGGTCAATTCGTCGCGCACCGCGGTCACGAGCCGGTCGCCATCACCGCCGCCGAGTACGCCGACGGTGAGTCGGCCTTCGAAGGTGTATACGAGGAAGGTGACCGCTGCGGCAGCACCCGCGGACGGACGCGGATGCGCCGAGACGTAGACGATTTCGTAATCGGTCAGCGTGATGGTCGCCGGGATCCGGAAGGCGGGGACGGCACCGGTATTGGTGACCGCGACGTGCCCGGCCAGGGAGTGGATCCTGGTGGGGCCGTAGTAATTCGGGAAGTGCAGGACCGACTGCTGGACGACGCCCTCGGCCAGGTCGCGTCGCAGCCGATGCGAAATGCGCTCGGCCAGTTCGAGGATGTCCGCGGAGCGGTCGACCTGGGCGGCGAAGGACGCCAGGCCCGCCATATTGGTGCCCTCGGCGCGCGGGACCGGCGGCTCGAGGCGGGTGCGCAGGTCGACCGGATACAGGCAACCGAGCGGAACCGGATCCCCGGTGACCCCGGCCTTTTCCGAGGCGAAGGCACGCAACAGGGCGGCGGTGACCAAGCCGTTGACCGTCACACCCGGCACCCGCCCGAGGCCGATAATGCGCGCGGTCGCCTGCTCGTCCAGCATGATGCGCCGGGGCCGGACCATCGATGGTGGCGCGGCGATCGCGGGTGCGGGCGGGACGACCGCGGCCTCCAGCGGGCGGGTCACATCCTCGAATCCGGAGACCGAACCGCGGGCGATGCCGCGCGCGGCCACATGCCATTCCAGTGATTGCGGGTAGTCGTGCGGCACCACCGTTGTCGTACCGAATTCGAGGTGATCGGTGTAGAAGTCCCATAGTCGGGAGAGCAATTCGATGCAGTGGCCGGCGTCGGCGATGCTGTGGTGGACGAACAGCGTGACGCGCGACCGGCCCCGCGAAGAGAGCACGACATCCAGGTATGCGAGCTGTCCGGCCGGATCGATCGAATCCGGAATCCGGACCACATCCGGATCCCCCTGACTTGCCGTCATGCCGACCACCGGATGTTCACCCGGCCGCAGCAGATACCCCCGGCCCGTGCTGTCCTCCGCGATCCGGCAGGTCACCACCGGATAGGCACGCTGTAGCGCGGTGAAGGCGGCTCCCAACACGGTCGTATCGAGATCACCGACGACCGTGACGGACCGTCCCGTGTAGGTCCCCGCGCGCACGAAACGTTGTTCCGAGGCACCCAACACCCGCACCAAATCCTCCTCATCCCACGACACATCGCACAGCGTGCGGCAACAGCAGACCGGGGCGCAAACCAGAACTCGCTCCGACTGAGAGAGACTGCCCACATGAGTCCCACGGCACACATCAGTCTTACGGCACATCTGCACGAGCTGGGATTTCCGCTGGTGGAAAGCCAGCTGAAGCACCCGACGGTAGTCGGCATCGCCACCGGCGAGCTGCCGGAGCCGGTGTTCCGATCCTGGCTCGAACAGGACTATCTGTTCCTGCTGGACTATGTCCGGGTGTTCGCCCGGCTGGCCTGGCAGGCGCCTGCGGCACACCTCGGTGATCTGGTGGACCTCGCGCACGCCACCTACCACGAGGAACTGTCGCTGCACCGCTCGCTGGCCGCCGAGTTCGGCGCTGACCTCGACGGCGCAACGAAGGGTGCGCCGTGCGCGGCGTACACCGCGTTCCTGCTGGAGTCGGCCGCGTCCTACGCCGACGGACTCGCCGCGCTGTACCCCTGTATGTGGGGGTACTCGACACTCGGCGCCATTCTCGCCGAGAACCCGCCGTCGGAGCCCCGGTACCGGCGCTGGGTCGACACCTACGCCGATCCCGGATTCACCGCCCTGACCCGCCGCTGCGGGCAAATGCTCGACGAGGCGGGCGGCGATCCGGACCGCGCGGAGCGGCTCTTCCTACAGGGGATGCACCATGAGTACGACTTCTGGGACGTACCGCTCTGACGTCAGGGATGCAACACGATCTTGCCGTGGGTGTGACGCTGCTCCAGCTCACGATAGGCCTCTTGGACCTTGTCGAGCGGGTAGACCGCGGCAACGGGCACCTCGATCGCGCCCGCGGCGGCCAACCCGGCGAGTTCGGCCAGCACATCGATGGTGCCCGCCGCGGCATTGCCCTCGGTTTTCACCCCGTACTTCTCAGCGGCCGCAAAGTTGATGATGGTGTCGATGCGTTCGACCGGCACGCCGAGTTCTATTGCGAGCTCGACATAATCGGCTCCGAAGGTATCGATGAACGCGTCGACGCCATCGGGGGCGGCCGCGCGGATCCGGTCGATCAGCCCGGCGCCATAGGCCACGGGGACCACCCCGACCTTGCGCAACCAGCCGTGATTGGCCTCGCTCGCGATGCCGAGAACCGTTGCGCCCCTTGCCCGCAGCAGCTGCACCGCGATCGAGCCGACACCGCCCGCGGCCCCGGAGACCACGACCGTATCGCCCGGTCCCGCGGCCACCGCCCGCACCGCGGCGAAAGCCGTTGTGCCAGCGACATAGAGCGAGCCCGCGACATCCCAGTCCAGCCCCGCCGGCTTGGGTGTGACCTGCACGGCGGGCACTACCACATGGGTGGCATGACTGGCCCGATCGTCGGTGAAACCGAGCACCTCGTCGCCGATCGCGACCCCGCCGACACCGGACCCGATATCGACGACGCGACCCGCGAAATCGGTGCCCTCGCCGGACGGAAAGGTCGCGGGCCAGCGCTCGTGCAGCGCACCCGTCCGGATCAAAGCCTCCCCTGGATTGATCCCCGCCGCGACGACCTCGACAACCACCCGTCCCGGGCCCGCCGTCGGCGTCGGCACCTCGACTACCTGGAGTTCCTCGATTCCGCCATAGCGATCGAACTTCACACCACTTGCCATATCCGACTCCCGCCTAGTAGGTGACATACGGCACATCGACCGTCAACGGAGTAACACCGCGAAATAATTCCATGCCGTTCGCACCGGACCGATGATTTCCGCGCCGCCGCCCGGTCTACCTACGTTGACCGGTCTTGCGAAACTAGGAGATGATCATGAATCGTCCGGCCGTTGTATCCCGCGCGGAGTGGTTGACCGCTCGCAAGAGCCTGCTGGCCGAGGAGAAGGAACTCACCCATCAGATGGACGCGCTGGCCGAAAAGCGCCGCGGGCTGCCGATGGTTGCCATCGATAAGAAGTACGTATTCGAGGGTCCGACGGGCGAGGTCGAGCTGTCCGACCTGTTCGAAAAGCGCCGCCAGTTGATCGTCTACCACATGATGTGGCGCTGGGATCTGGACACGGGCTGTCCGAGCTGCGCCATGTTCCTCGACAACGTGGGGCATCTGGCCCACCTGCACGCCCAGGACACCAGTTTCGCGGTGATCTCCCGCGGACCGTGGGAGAGGCTGAACGGGTACCGGAAGCGCATGGGGTGGACGTTCCCGATGTACTCCTCGTTCGGCAGCGACTTCAATTACGACTTCCACGTCACCCAGGACGAATCCATCGCACCCGTGGAATACAACTACCGCACCAAGGCCGAACTCGAGGCGGCGGGCCAGGGCTACTTCAGCCACGGCGAGCTGCCCGGCACCAGTGTGTTCTGGTGTGATGACGACGGTTCGGTGTTCCACACCTATTCGTCCTATGGCCGGGGCGGCGACATCCACATCGGCACCCACAATTTCCTGGACCTCACCCCGCTGGGCAGACAGAAGCATGTCGGCGAGGCGGTGCACCACGATCGCTACGACAGCCCCGAATCACACTGCCACTGAGGACATCAGGCCCTAAGCTGGCACCCGTGGGTGAGGAAAGGCTGCGGGCATCGGACGCAGACCGCGACAAGATCGCCGAACAATTGCGGGTGGCGATGAACGACGGCCGGTTGTCGCTGCACGAATACGACGATCGACTGAAACAGGTCTACGCCGCAAAGACCTACGGCGAGCTGAGTCCGCTGCTGTCGGATCTGCCCGTGTCACGAAAACCGGCGACGGTGGCCCAGCGGGTGCCGCAATGGGTCATCATCATGTGGATTCCGTGGGCCGCGGTGAACGCGCTGTGCCTCACGATCTGGGTGGCGACCGGCGCGGGATATTTCTGGCCGTTCTGGGTTGCGGTGCCATGGGGGTGCGCACTGCTGATCCCGACCGCGATCGGGATGATCGTCCAGTCGAGTCAACGGAAACCGGATAGTCGCTGAATTCGGTTGCGGCGCAGGTAATCCTCGATCGGCGGGCCGATCACCGCAGACGCCCGGCTGCACCGGGCGGATTTCCTCGAGATAGCAACCATCCCACCGGAACGCCGCAGCATCGCGACGTTCTCGGCGCGGACCTGGCGGCACTGATCCGCGATTACCGTGTCACCCAACGGTGTTCGACACCGGCCGCGCTGTCCACCATGGCGGAGCGAGCGCTCCACGGGGTGCGCGCGGTGTCCTCGGATGGTGAGCCGTGCGCCACAGCGCGACCGGGCGTTGGTCGTTACCCGACTCAGGCGCCGATCAGATGTTGCGCCAGGTAGCCCTCCACCTTGTCCAGCGCGATCCGCTCCTGCGCCATGGAATCGCGCTCGCGGACGGTGACCGCCTGATCCTCGAGGGTGTCGAAGTCGACGGTGATGCAGAACGGCGTGCCGATCTCGTCCTGGCGCCGGTAGCGGCGGCCGATGGCGCCCGCATCATCGAATTCGACATTCCAGTTCTTGCGCAGCTGCGCGGCGAGATCCTTCGCCTTCGGCGTCAGATCCGCATTGCGCGACAGCGGCAGCACGGCCGCCTTCACCGGCGCGAGCCGGCGATCCAGGCGCAGGCTGATCCGCTCCTCCATCACACCCTTGGCATTGGGCGCCTGATCGACGGTGTACGCGTCGACCAGGAATGCCATCAGCGAGCGGGTCAGACCGGCCGCGGGTTCGATGACATACGGGGTGTAACGCTCATTGGTGGTCTGGTCGAAGTAGGTCAGGTCGGTGCCGGAGTGCTCCGAATGCGTCTTCAGATCGAAGTCGGTGCGGTTGGCGATGCCCTCCAGCTCACCCCACTCATTGCCCTGGAAGCCGAAGCGGTACTCGATATCGGTGGTGCCCGCCGAGTAGTGCGACAGCTTGTCCTTCGGGTGCTCGAACAGCCGCAGGTTCTCCGGATCGATGCCGAGGTCGGTGTACCAAGACAGCCGAGTGTCGATCCAGTACTTGTACCACTCCGCGTCCTCGCCCGGCTTGACGAAGTACTCCATCTCCATCTGCTCGAACTCGCGGGTGCGGAAGATGAAGTTGCCCGGGGTGATCTCGTTGCGGAAGCTTTTACCGATCTGCGCGATACCGAACGGCGGCTTCTTGCGCGCGGTGGTCATCACATTGGCGAAGTTGACGAAGATGCCCTGTGCGGTCTCGGGACGCAGGTAGTGCAGACCTTCTTCGGCTTCGATCGGGCCGAGGTAGGTCTTGAGCATCATGTTGAAATCGCGCGGCTCGGTCCAGCGGCCGACGGTGCCGCAGTCGGGGCACGCCACCAGCTCCATCGAGACGGAGTCCGGATCGTCGATCTTGTGCTTGAGCGCGTAGGCCTCCTGCAGGTGGTCCTGCCGGTGCCGATGGTGACAGTTCAGGCATTCGACCAGCGGATCGTTGAATACGCCGACGTGGCCCGAGGCGACCCACACCTGACGTGGCAGGATCACCGACGAGTCGAGGCCGACGACATCCTCGCGGCTGGTGACCATCGAACGCCACCATTGCTTCTTGATGTTCTCCTTGAATTCGACACCCAGCGGACCGTAGTCCCACGCCGATTTGGTGCCTCCGTAGATCTCACCACACGGGTACACCAGACCCCGGCGCTTGGCGAGGTTGGCAACGGTGTCCACCTTCGACTTGGGTGCCACTCGAGAATTCTCCATCCACTACGAGTCGGATTCGGATCGGCTGGACCGGGCGTGCCCGATGCCTCTTTTGTATGCCGTATCGAATTTGATGTGTTGTAGGACTTGATTGCCTACAGCGTATCGGCCGGAACCAAGCGATCTTGCACCGCCACAGGCATTAGGAGTCGTCGACACTCGACGCACCCCCTCGAATTGGTCACGCGGACCAGAGCGCGCGCGTTTGACATGCGCAACTGTGCATATCAAAATGGGATCGCTTTCCAATAAGGAGTTGGTTCGATGACCGCCGAGACCGCTACCGCCCATCCGCACAACCCGTACCGGTCCCCCGCGCCGGCGCCGGTGCCCTCGCGGACCGTCCTGGAGGACGCGGGCGAGCTGTTACGCGCCCTTGCCGCCCCGGTGCGCATCGCCATTGTGCTGCAGCTGCGCGAATCGCCGCGCTGCGTGCACGAGCTGGTCGATGTCCTCGGCGTCACCCAACCGCTGGTCAGCCAGCATTTGCGGATTCTGAAGTCCGCGGGCGTCGTGCACGGAGAACGTTCCGGCCGCGAGGTGCTGTACGAACTCGTCGACGACCACCTGGCGCATATAGTTGTCGACGCCGTGGCGCATGCCGAGGAAGGGTGAACGTGCCAGATAAAACGGTCTTGCCGGATAAGCCGGTCGGCATCCGCAGTACCCGACAGCGCAGCGCGATCGCCGCACTACTGCGCGATATCGAGGAGTTCCGCTCCGCGCAGGAGTTGCACGACGAATTGCGCCGCCGCGGCGAGGGCATCGGATTGACCACGGTCTATCGCACCCTGCAGTCGCTGGCCGATGCCGGACTCGTCGATGTGCTGCGCACCGACACCGGAGAGTCCGTCTATCGACAGTGCTCGACCGGACACCATCACCATCTGGTGTGCCGACACTGCGGACGCACCGTGGAGGTGGAGGGCCCGACCGTGGAGGCCTGGGCCGAAACCATTGCGGGCGAATATGGGTTCACCGAGGTCAGCCACACCATGGAGATCTTCGGCACCTGCTGCGAATGCGCGAAGGCGAACCTCGCCGAGATGTAATGCCGCTCATATGGGCCGCCGTTCTCATCGGCAGTTCCGCCGCGCTCATGACAGGGGACATCAAAGCGGTACCAACCACGACGGCCGCCGCGGAAAGCACTGTCGGCCAAGGACAACCGGGGGCCGAGAACGGCCGATCGACCATGGCGGACTGAACGTCTTCTACGACTACTTCACTCGCCTTCACCATCAGCTGAGCACACCGCAGGCCACCGCTAACCGATAACCCCGTAACGGTTGCCAGGGGTCGGTTTATATGCGGCGGTTGGTGATGTAGGAAAAAGACAACACTTAAAAACAAAAACAACAA
>NZ_JBEXLC010000032.1:0-67698 GCF_040609795.1 Nocardia sp. NPDC004604 | reverse complement strand
GCCGACTGCTGGATTGGGCGGCGAGTGGTGTCGAGACGCCCATGTACGAATCACCGGAGCAGCGCGGCCGCGAAATCGACGAAGGCGCCACCTTGCCCCCAGCCGCGATACGAAACCTCTTCACCCACACCGCCGCCCGGCTCGCCGAGCGATGGCGGAATGTGCCTGCCAGCGCATGGGATTCGCTCGTTCGAACTGCTCAGGGTCGTACGGTGCCCGCATCCGAGACGGCCTGGATGCGCACTCGGGAGGTGTGGATCCACGCCGTGGATCTCGACAGCGGTGGTCGATTCGGCGAGTTTCCGGATGTGGTGCTCGATGGTGTGCTGACCGATGTCGTGACGTTGTGGCGGGCCCGGGATCGTGGTGCGGGCCTGTCGCTATGCGTCGATGGCCGACCCCCGATCGAAATCCAGGCATCCGAGCCGACCACGACCAGCGTCTCCGGCCCTCTTGCCGCCGTGGTCCGCTGGGCTACCGGCCGCGGAGCCATCGGCGTGGATATCAAGGGCGAAGAAACCACCCCTGCTTGGCTCTGAAACCACCCGTCGGCGTTAATGTCACGTGACGAAAGGCTGGTTACGAGGATTCGATCCTCGTAACCAGCCTTTCGAGGTTTGACCGAACGTGATTGGCCGTCCGGCGATCGCGGCGGACGCTACGGCGACACGCTCGAGTGAGGAGGATGTGAATCCCGGGGCAGGAGCTCCGCCAGCTGACATTCTCCTTGGGCCGGACCGCCATTCGGCTCGTAATCGAGCGCCAATGCGGGGACGTGGATGCGCATTTCCCGCAGCCAGGTATCGATGATGTGGACGACCGATGCCGATCGCCCCTCCGTGACGATCGGCATGGTCGACCACTGCTCGTCGGACAAGGTTTCGACGAGGTCGGCGAACCTGTGCACGGCCTGCTCGACGTCGGTGATGATGACCGCGCCGGGACGGGTGGCTTCCCGGTCGATCTCCCACGACCGTTCGAGTGCGTTCCCCCGGAGATCACCGGGATCGGTGGAACCGGTGGGCAGAATCCCGGACAAGAAGTCGCTGCCCCTCGCGATGTGGGCCGCGACATGGCCGTAAGACCAGCCCGGATGACCGCTGTCTGCGCTGAAATCGCAGTCGCCGTCCCAGAGGTGCGCTGCCATCCGGTCGATTCGGTCCACTTCTTCACTGATCGCCGCATGCAGCTCATGCCGGTCCGCCATCATTTCAGTCCTCGATGTCAGAGCGGCGCACCAGATACCGCCAGCCGGCGTCGAGCTGAGTCGGGTTCCAGATCTGCTCGCGTTTGAAACGGGTCTCCGCTTCGTCGGACGATGTTCGTGGTCCTCCGGCCGCGTCAGCGAGAAGCTGTGTGCGGCAGGCACGTTCGAGCAGAACGGCGTACATGACCGCGGTTGCGATATCGGGGCCGACAGTGACGGCACCGTGATGGGGCATGAGAATGCCGTTGGCGTCACCGAGTTCCTCGGCCAGGGCCCGGCCGAGATTCTGGGTCGCGATCAACGCGCCCGTGACCGTGAACCGAGGCAACTGCGGGTGTGTGAACGGCACGGCGTCGTGGGAGATGGGCAGCAGGTCGCGCTGCAATGAGGAGAAGGCGCTGAGCGCGGGCGCGTGTGTGTGCACAACGGCGCCGACATCCGTACGGCGGGCGAGGATCTCGGTATGGATCGGGAATTCCAGATGCCGCTTGCCCGTGCCCGCGAGGACGTCGCCGCCCTGCGAGACCAGCACGACGCGGTCGGCATCGATCTCCTCGAATCCGTATCCGGATGCCTTCATCCAGGCGCCGTTACCGTCCGGGTCACGGACCGAAGCGTGGCCCCAGACCATGTCGGACAGGCCTGCGGTGGCGAGGGCATGGCTGGCGTGAACGACATCGTCGACGACGCTCATCGATGAGAGTCCTTTCTGCTGTTGTGGTTTCGGATCACCGTGCGTTACTCGTCAGCGAGGGAGATGACCAGGAAGGTATCCACGCCGACGGAGCCGAGGCCCATGGACCCACCGGGATCGCCGAGCGCTTCGTCACGGCCAGGGAGGGGCAATGCGAAGAATGCGGCGTTGTCATCCCGCCATATCGGGTCCGTGATGTCTTTGGGAGCCACGATCGCCGAGACTGGGCACTCGGTCAGGCATGCGGCGCACTCGATGCACTCGTTCGGATTGATGTAGCGCTTGGTCAATCCTTCGTAGATGCAGTCGACCGGACACACATCGACACAGGAGCCATCGAGTTCATTGATGCACTTCTCATTGATTACATAGGCCATGTGGGCTGTCCTTTCACTGCGCCGGTTCGGGCAGCTTCTCGCTGGAGTGACCAGGGAACAGCTGTTCGTCCGGATGCAACGTGACCGCGATGTTGTTCACGGCCGTCGCGGCTTCGCCGAATCCCACGGCGATGAGCGCCACTTTGCCGGGGTAGGTGGTGATATCGCCGGCGGCGTAGACGCCGGGGCGACTGGTGGCCATATTCGTATCGACCGCGATCTGCTTGCCCAGGAAATCGATTCCCCATGAGGTGAGACCGCCAAGAGACGCGATATGGCCGAGGGCCGGTACCAGCAGGGTGGCGGGAATCCGCTCGGTAGTGCCGGAGGCGCAATCGTGGATGGTGACTGCTTCGAGTGCTGTGTCCCCGTGGACATGGCTGATCTCACTGTTGATCAGCACACGGGTCGCGCTGGATCTCAGCATGGCGACGGAACTTTCGTGTGCGCGAAACCGTGCGCGGCGGTGCACGACGGTGACCGAGCGCGAATGCGGAGCGAGCGCGTTGGCCCAATCCACCGCGCTGTCACCGCCGCCCACGATGACCACGTCCCGATCGGCATAGGTGTGGGGCGCCTCGAGGACGTGCTCGACGCCGGAGCCGGTGTAACCCTGGAGGGCTGGGAGCGGCCGCGGTGTGAAGCGGCCGATACCGGCGGTGAGCAGGATGGCGCGGGCGCGGATGCTGTTCTCGTTTGCCGTGGCGGCAACGAAGGTGCCGTCGGGCATTTCGGCCAGGCGGAGCGCTTCCTCACCGAGAACGACGGTGGGGTTGGCGGACACGGCCTGCTCGGTCAGTCGGGAAATGAGTTCGCGACCGGTAACCGCCGGAAATCCGGCGATGTCATAGATGTTCTTTTCCGGGTACAGGGCCGCGGTTTGTCCGCCCAGATGGGGAAGGCTGTCGATGACGGTGACGGCCAGACCGCGCATGCCCGCGTAATAACAGGCATACAGGCCGACCGGGCCGCCACCGACGATCAACAGGTCTGTGTCGAGCACCGGATCAACTCCAGATGAGAATTTGTCCGTCGCCGGTGTCTCCGGCCAGGTCTGCGTAGGCCCGAATCGCACCCGGGTGCAGCGGAATCGGCGTGTCCGCCATCGCCACGGGATCGACCGGATACGTGACGGGTGAGCGGTCGGGTGGGAAGTGGCTGTACTGGGATTCGAGCGCCCGCCGCGTTTTGACCATGCACCAGGTCGCGAGATAGGCAACGTCCTCCGGAAGATCGTCACGGCACACGATCGCGAAATCCGCGAAGTCGAGCGTCGTCAGCGGTTGCTCCAGATTCGGCAGATATCCCGCGGCCACCTCTGCGGTCGGCCAGCCGATCGCAGCGAAGCCTTCGAATACCTTTGTGCCCCAGTCCAGGTAGCGCACCGGACGCTTGCCGGCGATACGTTGCCAGGCCGTGGTGTTGATCGCTTCGTGGATGAGGACATTCGCTTCGCCGGTGGCGAATCGGTGGATCGCCGGGAATGGGCGCTCGGAGTACAGGAATCGGGCTCCTCCGGCTCGGAGCAGATCCGGATCCGCATCGGCGAGCCGCAATCCGTGGTGGGCCGCCCATCCGATGAGATTGACACCGTCGTCCTGCGAGGTGGCGATGACGAGACGGTCGGCGATCGCCGCCAGATCCGACACCGACCGGACGGGTAGGTCGGCGTCGACGGCGACCACGAGCCGATCGGCCTGGCCGATCACTCCCAGCGCACGAAGATTGGGCTGCGCGGATCGGCCACCCAGGGACACGAGGCCGTCGTACAGTGCACGCACGGCGGGCGTCGGTGTGACGATCGTGATGTCGACCTCGCCGGCCTGGAGGGCATCCAGCTGATCGGCTCCGCCACGCCCCGACCAGATCCCGAAGCGAGAGCCTTCGGGGCACCGGTCACCGAGTTCCTGGGCGATCCACCCGCAGATGCGGTGCATGTTGGCCTGACCCCAGTCGCCGCGGAACTGCAGCTGGATCGGCCGGTCGAGGGTGGGCTGCGCGGATTCCGCGCCAAGTTGCTCGGTCATATCAGGCGGTCGCCTGATTCAGCTTCGCCGCATCGAATTCGACGTCGATCTCGGTGATCATGTCGACCGGGAAGCCGACGCGTTCGAACTCCTCGCGTACCGCGTCCTCGGAGTCGGCTTCGTAGAGGGTGGCGATGTAGCCGGAGTCGCTGTTGGCGAAAAGGTGCCGGAACGTCGCGTGCACACCCTTCGCCACTTCCGGACCGTACGCCGCGACCTCCTCCTCGGAGATGCCGGGTGCCTGATGGATGCTCAAGAACAAGGACATGATCTTCCTTCGAAATGGGGGAGAATTCCCGGTATGTGTCATTCCAGGGAACAGTGTTCCGAATGATGCCATGATGCGGGTCACAGATCAAGCCCCGTCGGCATACTTGTCCGGGGTGGTCAAGTAGCAGGTGGGACGCTGAAATCCGTTGTATGTCAAGGGCGTGTGCACGATTCGGCGCAGTGGCGCCGTGGGTGCGGTCGGCGAGAGCAGACAATTTGATCGTGCGCAAGATCGGCGGCTATTATGTTCCGTAAGGAGGATCACCGGCCCGCATTACGGAACAGTGGCGCGGCTATCCTCGCGGTCGATGGCGAAAGGTGGTGTGACCGGGTGGGATACCGTATAGCAATGGGTTCCGAGGGCATCGATGAATTTGCGGGCGAGGCGATGTCGAAAGCGCTGGGCAGGTCTGCTGACGACGGCGCGGGGGAGCGTCCATCGGGGATGATCGGTGCGGTCGACAACGTGCTGCGGTTGTTGGCACTGTTCAACGAGAGTCCGAAGATCCGGGTGAACGAGGCCAGTCGGGCGATGGGATTGTCGCGTTCGACCGTCCATCGGATGCTGACGACGCTGAGTTATCACCAGTTCGTGGAACAGGACGAGTTCTCGCGCGCGTATCAGCCGGGGCCCGCGCTCATCGATATCGGTCTGGCCGTGCTGCAGAACATCGAAATCCGGGTCATCGCCCGCAATGCCCTCCTGCGTCTGCGTGATGAAACCGGCGAAACGGTTCACCTGGGTCTCCAGCGTGGCGCGGAGGTCGTGTTCATCGACAGCGTCGAAAGTCAGCAGACCGTTCGCACCGGCAGCCGCATCGGGTGGACGCTGCCCTCGCATGCGACCGCCGCAGGCAAGGCCATGCTGGCCCAGCTCGATGAACGGGAGCTCGACAAGATCTACCCGGACGAGGTACTCGAGCCCGCGACCGCCGCGACCGTACGCAGTAAGTCCGAACTGCGGGGTCAGCTCGAGGAGATTCGCCGACGCGGCTATGCGGTCAACGATGGTGAAAGCGAGCCCGATGTCGGCGCCGTGGCCGCCGTTGTCTGCGACCGTGACGGACGGGTGCGCGGAGCGATCTCGGTTACCGCTCCGCGTGCGCGGGCCGACGCCGAGTGGGAGCGGCAGGCGGGTATGGCCGCGATGCGGACGGCCAAACAGCTCGGAGCCGGCTTCGGCTAACCGCTACCTCGATCGGATGCCCCGGGACGCGACCAGCGTTTCTGGGGCTTTTCTGTTTCTTGCCTCATCTTTGCCATCGCTGCTACAGTTGTTCCGTGATGTGGGTCACCGTCACGCATGATGACACATCATGGTGCGGGTTCGATCACGTCCTATCCCTGTGAGGGGTTCTCCAGGGGCCACGGGCTTCAGCCCGTTCGATGCCCGGGTCTCGATAGCCCGGGGTTCACATAGTGCACAAGGAGTCGAAGCGATGACCGAAGTTGTCGAGGCGGTGAGGATTCCGGAGCTGAGCGCGACTCGGCGTATCCCCGGCCCCACCGGCACGAAGGAGCCGCTCAAGGTCAGCGTCTATGAGCGCATGGCCAAGGCTGCGGCACAGCTGATGCCGCTGTTCCCCTATGAAGACGCCGGCTCGGTCGTGCCGTGCGGAGCGGTGATGTGGGGCGGGCCGGACAAGGATCACGGCCACTTCTTCCATGCCAATACCGTCTCCGAGGTGGCGGTCACCTACGGGTCGAACCAGGCGATGCTCGAGAGTGGTTCGATCATGGCGACTCAGAAGTTCCACGGTGTCAACTCGTTCCTGCGGGACGAGAAGAATCCGGAGGCATTCGTGCTCGTCACGGTCACCCAGGTGCAGTCCACGGAGGCGGGGCAGGAGGAGGCGATGGTCGCCAAATGCCAGAAGTGCAAGAAGGAGATCGTTCGTCACGCGTACTCCGCTGCGGCGGAAGGTGCTCCGGACTTCGATCCTTCGCAGTTCGGCGGCCGGGAAGACGATGTGGTGCGGCAGTTCTCGACCATGGTCGGTTCGGCAGAGTTCGCGGTGATCCGAAACTCAGAAGAAGGCCGGACCTGCAAGAACTGCGGGCATGTGAATCCGCCGCACAATATCGAGGCGTGGCGGTGGGCGAACATGGTGGGCCAGACGCGGGTCGCCAATGACGCGCATCGGGCGCTGCGGGCAGCCGCGAAGGAGGCGAACCTCTGATGGGACGTCGTCGCATGCTGTCGGCCTTCAAGACGGCGGCCGAAATCGGGAACTACGCTGACCTCGCGGTGCTGCCGCTGGATGTGGATCCGCAGGTCAGCCTGTCGAGAAACTGGCTGCCGCAGCCGTTTTACCACCTCTACAGCCACGACATCGTCATCGCGCAGCTGTCGGGCCGCTCGGTGCTCCGGATGCACGACAGCTCCGTCAACTATTTCACCCTGACCACCGGTGACAACGTCTATGTACCCGCAGGGACGCCGCATCGCATCGAGCCGATCGAGGAAGGCGTGATGCTGTCCTACGTACCGCTCGAACTCGGCCTCGAGGGAGCTGCCTGGTTCTGCACACACTGTGACGCGGAGCTGTATCGGCTGGAGTGGGAACACGACAATGATGTCGAGGCCAACCGCGTGTACGCGACGGCGTGCGCACGCTTCAACTCCGATGTCGAGGCGCGTACGTGTCGTGAGTGCGGCACCGTCACCGACGAAGTGGATCTCGAAGCCCTGGGCTGGAGCGGACTGGTCGTCTCGGAGCCCGCCGGTTCCGCGACCATGTGAACGGCGGGGGAGCTGGCTCGGGACGCCTTATCCCCCATGCGGATTCGGCCGCGGGACCGTGGTAGTGCGATGCTGATCGATCAGCCGCATGGCCTGCGGTCGATCTCTCGCCGCAAGGGCGTCCACCAGTTCCTCATGCAAGCGGAGCCGCGCGGAGATGTAATCGGGCAGCGGATGCTCACGGGCCGGCTGCACCGATATGGCGTGCGACTCGATGACCTCGAGCAGACTCAGATAGATCGAGCGCATCAAGGTATTCGGGCTGACCCGTGCTATCGCGGCATGCAGGGCCCAGTTGGCGCGGACGAAGTCCATTGGCCGGTGGTCCTCGGCGGCTTGTCGCATCGTCGAAAGGATTTCGCGCATGCCGGAGATGTCACGAGCCGAGCCGTGCTCCAGGGCGTCATCGATGAGCAGCGGGTCCAGGGCGTCGCGGATGCGCATTGCATCGGTCACATCGGCCGCGGCGGCGTCCAATGAGAGGAGTGAATTCCCGAGTCTCACAAGCGGATTCGGAGTCGCCGCGAATACGCCGCCGCCGGGTCCGGAGCGGACGGTGATGACCCCGCGTGCCTGCAGGATGCGGAGTGCTTCGTTGAAGGTGCCCTTCGCGACTCCGCATTGTCGTTGCAGCTCTGCCTTCGTACCCAGATGTGCTCCGGCCGAGGCGTTTTCGGTCAGCTGGGCGATGACCTCGGCGGCGCGCTCGGTGCGCGTGCCGCGCCCGCCCCTGGTCATCTGTTCGGCCAGATCGGTCATTGCGTCCTGCTTCCTGTCTCGAAGGTTCGGCATCTCGCCCGATCAAACCTAATCAATCCATCCGGCGACTTGACATGTCCCATGGCCCAGACGATTCTAATCCTATTAATCATGCTCAATAGGGCTCAATTATTGCCCGTCGGGTATCTCCCGTAGCGAGGATCCATGCAGAACTCACATCACGACGTGGTGATTGTCGGTGCCGGTCCGGTCGGTTTGGCGGCCGCACGAATGCTCGGGCAGCTGGGGCACGACGTCGTCGTGGTCGAACGCTGGCCCGAGCCCTATCCGCTGCCCCGCGCGGTGCATTTCGATGACGAGATCGGTCGCGTGTTCCAGTCGATGGACCTCGCCGACGAGATCAAGGCCGTCACCGAACCCGTGCCGGACTTTTACGAATGGCGCAATGCCGCAGGTGACGCACTGCTGCGCATCGACTGGTCGGGGACCGGCCCGAACGGGTGGCCGACCGCCAATTTCTTCTCCCAGCCGCAGCTCGAACAGGTGCTGGCGCGCGCCGTCGATTCCATGTCCACCGTGGAGCTGGCACGCGGCCTGGACGTCATCGGCATCGAGGAACACGAGGATCGGGTGGTTGTCTCGGCCGGTGACACCCAGGTGGTGAAGGCAGGCCAGAACGTTCCGCCCACGCAGGTCACGCGCACCTTCACTGCGCGATACGTGATTGGTTGCGATGGTGCGAACAGTTTCGTGCGCAGCCGAATGAGCGTCGAGATGGAAGACCAGGGCTTCTTTTTCGATTGGCTGATCGTGGACACCATCCCCATCGACGACCAACAGTGGCAGCCGATGAACTGGCAGCTGTGCGATCCGGTCCGACCGACCACGATCGTTTCCGGTGGGCCCGGGCGGCGGCGCTGGGAATTCATGCGATTGCCGGGTGAGGATTCCGCCGAACTCGGCACCACCGCGACGGCGTGGACGCTACTCCGGGAATGGGGCAGGACCGAGGAGAACACCCGTCTCGAGCGGCACGCCATGTACACCTTCGCCGCTCGCTGGGCCGAGCGCTGGAGCAAGGGGCGACTCGCCATCGCTGGGGACGCCGCCCACCAGATGCCTCCTTTTGCAGGGCAGGGCATGTGCTCGGGACTGCGCGACGCGGCGAATCTGACGTGGAAGTTGGATCGTGTGCTGCGAGGGGTCTCCGAACCCGCCCTGCTCGACACCTATACCACCGAGAGAAGCCTGCACCTTCAACACGCGATCGCGATGTCCGTGGAGCTCGGCAAGGTGATCTGCGTGCTCGATCACGAGCAGGCGGCACAGCGGGACGCGCGCATGGTCGCCGGCGGCGCCGATCCGGCAAAGGTGTTGCCGGTGACGGCCCGCCCGGTCCTGGGCAGCGGAGTCGTGCTCGCCGACTGCGCGCTGGGCGGAACCCTGGCCCCGCAGTTCGCCGTCGAGGTCGACCGCTCACCGCACTTGCTCGACATCGCGACGGGTGCGGGTGCGGTGCTGCTGCTGGCATCCGACCAGCGGTCCGAGCAGTTGCTGGGCGCATCGCTGCGGCGGTCGCTCGCGGCGTCCGACATCATCGCGAAATCGGTTGCGGTGAACGGCAATCCCGACCTCCGGGACTTCACCGGCGAGTGGGGACGCTGGTTCGACGCCAACGGCGTTGCGGCGGTGCTGATCCGGCCCGACCACTACGTCTTCGGCGCCGCCCCGGGTGTGGACGGCGCGGCGGAACTCGCCGCTGCGTACACGACCCGCTTGCGTACCGGTGTCGTCGCCGCTCCGGCCCCCGGTGCGGCCTGAGGACCTTGACCCAACCACTATTTCTAGGAGTACTGTTTCTATGCGTATCGCGAACCTGCACGGTCGCGGAGTCTTCGTGCTCGGTGACGATGGCGCCGAGAAGGCGGCGGAAATTGCGGCCGTCTCGGCAGGACGTTTCGGTCCCGACCCGGCGCAGATCTTTGCCCGATGGGACGAGTTCAAGGAATGGACGGCCACGGTGTCCGCCGAGACGCTGGACGCGCATTCCTTGCAGCTGAATCGCGCGTTGCTGGGAGCTCCCTCCCCGGCGCCCCGGCAGGTGTTCGCGGTGGGACTGAACTACCGGGCACACGCCGCGGAATCCGGATTCGAAGCACCCGAACACCTTCCGCCGGTCTTCACGAAATACGTCTCCAGCTTCAGCGGTCCCGACTCCACGGTGGTACTGCCCGAGGGCGGAAACGTCGACTGGGAAGTCGAGCTCGTCGTCATCATCGGGCGGGAGTTGCACCGTGTCGAGCCGGACCAGGTCTGGGAGTCGGTGGCCGGACTGACAGTCGGCCAGGACATCTCGGAACGGGTATCGCAGTTGCGGGGCCCGGCTCCGCAATTCGGCCTGGGCAAGTCGTTCCCGGGATTCTCCCCGCAGGGACCCTGGCTCGTCACACCGGATGAGTTCGAGAATCCGGATGATCTGGAGATCGGCTGCTCTATCGACGGCGAGGACATGCAGAAGGGCCGTACCCGCGATCTGATTTTCCCGGTGCCCCAGCTCATCTCGGGACTGTCGCAGATGGTCACGCTGTACCCGGGTGATGTGGTGTTCACCGGGACTCCGGCAGGGGTCGGTGTCGGCCGGGAGCCGCAGCGGTTCCTGCGGCCGGGTGAAAGCCTGAACAGCCGGATCGAAGGCATCGGGACGTTGCGTCAGACGTTCGCAGCCGCCGAATAAGGAACGGGACCATGGCACTGCACGGACTGGGCAAGGTCACCATCGGTGTCCCCAACCTGGATGAAAACATCAGCTATTACACGGATTTCGGGCTCGAACATCTCGGCGCGGGCCGGTTCGCCACGGTCAACGGCGGCGAACAGCTCGAACTCGTGCACGCTCCGCGGCGACGCCTGATCGAACTGTCGATCGCCGCCGATGACGCGGACGATATCGGTTCGGTGGCAGGCAAACTCGACGGTCTCGGAATCGCCGTTCAACGAGAACAGGATTCTGTGCGAACCGTAGAGCCGGTCACCGGAACGGTGGTTCGAGTCGCCGTCCGACCGCGGGTTGTCGTAGCGCCTCCCGTACCGGCGACGCCCTACAACGGGCCCGGACGAATCGACCGGTGGGGGCGGGCGCCGTTCATCTCCCGCACGGACCGGGTGCGGCCCCGCAAGCTCGGGCATGCGGTGATCGGCACCACGGATCTCGAGACCACGATGCGATTCTTCGTCGACGGTCTCGGATTCAAGGTCAGCGACTACATGGGCGACAAGGCGGCCTTCCTGCGGTGTTCCATCGAACACCACAATGTTCTGGTGATGGCCGCCCCGGTCAATTTCATGCATCACACCAGCTGGCAGGTCGACGATATCGATGAAGTCGGCCGAGGTGCGTTCACGATGCTGGAGGATCACCCGGAACGGCACATCTGGGGACTAGGACGTCACTACGCCGGCGCCAACTTCTTCTGGTATCTCAAGGATCCCGCGGGCAACTTCTCCGAGTACTACTCGGACATGGACACCTGCCCGGAGGACGAGCTGTGGAGCCCCGACGTGCTGCACGGGCTGCAAGGTTTGTACTCGTGGGGGCCGCCGCCTCCGGCATCGTTCCTCGAACCCGACGACCTCGCGGCACTGATGACCGGTGCCCACTCCACGAAGGGATGATTGATGAACCTCACCCACGTCGTGGCTTTCGGTTTCCGTGATGACCTGCCCGAAGAGCTGATGGCGGCCCTGGAGGAGGGCCTCGATGCCCTGTCGTCGTCGCTGCCGGGCGTCATGTCCTATCGGCACGGGCGCGATCTCGGCCTGCGGCCCGGCAATGTGTCGTACGCGATCACCGCGGTATTCGACAGTCAGGATTCGCTTGCCGCATATCTCGAGCACCCGGATCATCTGAGTCTGGTGGAACGACTCCGTCCATTCGTCGAAACCCGCTCCGCGGTGCAGTTCCGGTCGTCCGACGCCGCCTGATCACCCGAAAGACTGGGAGGAAGCCTCGCATGGAAATCACTCACTACGGCCACGCGTGCGTGTACGTCGAGATCACCGCCACCGACGGTGCGCCGCGCCGGGTATTGTTCGACCCCGGCACCTACTCGCACGGTTTCGAGCAGCTCCGCGATCTCGATCTGATCCTGATCACGCACAGTCACCCGGATCACCTTGATCCCGGCAGGTTTTCGCAGCTCCTCGCGGACAACCCGGACGCTGAACTGGTGCTCGGCGCGCACAGCGCGGGGGTCCTGGTGGAGGCGGGACAGCGGGATGTGGCGGATTCGCGCGGTCATATCGTGCGACCGGGCGACGAACGGTCGGTTCGAGGAATCGATATCAGCGTCATTGGCGGTGAGCACGCTTGTATCCACTCCGCGCTACCGCCGTCGGACAACCTCGGGTTCATCCTCGGCGGCGACCTGCTGCACCCCGGTGACGCTTTCGACGATCCCGCGCGACCCATCGATGTTCTGCTGCTGCCGATCGGCGGTCCGTGGATGAAGATCGGGGAGGGCATCGACTACCTGCGCGCTGTCGCACCCCGGGTGGCGATTCCGATCCACCAGGCCGGCCTGGCAGAAATTCATCAGAACATGCACTGCGGGCTGCTGAAGAGCCTCGCACCGGCTGGCACCGAGATTGCGGTACTCGAACACGGTGTGCCGCAGCGCGTTTCATGAGGATGCTGTCCCTCTGACTACGTTGCCGCTGGGGTGCCGCCCGGATCCCGGCGGCAACGTACCGCCCGGGTTTCGGATGCGCGCCTGGGCCGTGGGCCCGCTGAAGAGACTTTCAGTCACGCTCTTCAGCGGGCCCCACACTGATTTGGCCGCGCTGTCAGAGAATTACCACTGAGCGCAGCACGTGGCCGTGATGCATCCTGGTGAAGGCCGCCTCGACCTCGTCCAGCGCGATGGTCTCGGAGACGAACCCGTCGAGGTCCAGCCGGCCCTGCTTGTAGAGCTCGACGAGATAGGGGAAGTCGCGCGAGGGCAGGCAGTCGCCGTACCACGAGGACTTCAACGATCCACCACGCGAGAAGAAGTCGATGAGCGGCATCTCGAGGGTCATGTCCGGTGTCGGCACGCCCACCAGCACCACGGTGCCCGCCAGATCGCGCGCGTAGAACGCCTGCTTCCAGGTCTCCGGGCGCCCCACGGCATCGATCACCACATCCGCGCCGAAGCCGTCGGTGAGTTCCTGAACCCGCTCCACCGCATCCTCTTCGGCGGCATTGACGGTGTGGGTGGCCCCGAATCCGGCGGCCCTCTCCAGCTTCCGCTCGTCGATGTCGACCGCGATCACGGTGGTCGCACCAGCCAGCTTCGCACCCGCGATGGCCGCGTTGCCGACGCCGCCGCAGCCGATGACGGCGACCGAGTCACCGCCGCTCACCCCACCGGTATTGATGGCCGCGCCCAGCCCGGCCATGACACCGCAGCCCAGCAGCCCCACCGCGGCGGGGGACACGCTCGGGTCCACCTTGGTGCACTGCCCCGCGTGCACCAGGGTCTTCTCCGCGAAGGCGCCGATGCCCAGCGCGGGGGTGAGCGGGGTCCCATCGGTGAGCGTCATGGGCTGGGACGCGTTGAAGGTCGAGAAGCAGTACCAGGGCTGCCCTTGCGGCAGGCGCGACACGAACCGCACACCGCCCGCCAGTTCAGGATCACGAAATCTCCGGGCTCGACATCGGTGACGCTCTCGCCCACCGATTCCACGATGCCGGCGGCCTCGTGCCCGAGCAGGAACGGGAATTCGTCATTGATGCCACCCTCGCGGTAGTGCAGGTCGGTGTGGCACACCCCGCAGGCCTGCACCCGCACCACGGCCTCACCCGGACCCGGGTCCGGGATGACGATGTCGGCGACTTCCACCGGCGCGTTCTTGGAGCGGGCGACGACGCCTCGCGCGATCTGGGACACGGAAAACCCTTTCTCGGCAACGGTTGATACCCGGCCTCGCAGGTCCGGGAGAAGTCAGAAAGTACGTACTCGGATGATTTCCAAGAAAATTGATGCACCATCACTGGGTGCACTGGAAAGAATATAGTACGTATACATCCTATTTCGATAGTGGGCTTCACGGCTCAGCGGCTGATCAGGAGAGCACAACATGCGGCTGGTTTCGTACAACGATGGTCGAGCAGGTCAGTTGATCGGGGACGACGAGATCGTCCCGATCGCCGGAACCATGCGGAGCGTGATCGAGCGCTGGGCCCGGGACGGTGCGCGACCTACCCCGTTGTCCGAGGATGTGATCCCGCTGCACGACGCCGTATTGCGGACTCCGGTTGCGGATCCCTCGAAGGTCATCGCCGCGCCCGTGAACTACCGGGACCACCAGGTCGAGATGAATGTCGACGCCCAGGTCGGTGCGCTGGGTTTCTTCCTCGAGGCTCCGTCATCCTTGCTCGATCCGGGCGGCACGATCCAGCTGCCCTATCACGACCGGCGATTCGACCAGGAGGGCGAGCTCGCGGTCATCATCGGCCGGACCGCGCGCATGGTGGACGAACACGAAGCTCTCGAGTACGTGTTCGGTTACACGGGGCTGCTCGATATCACCATGCGCGGAGGGGAGGACCGCTCGACTCGGAAGTCGTTCGACACCTTCACCCCCATGGGGCCGTTGCTGGTGACCGCCGATGAGTTCGGTGACCCGGGCAATGTCGAATTGCGTTGCTGGGTCAACGATCAGCTGCGCCAGCACGCGAACACCTCGGACCTGATCTGGAGTGTGGCCAAACTGATCTCGTACGCCTCGTCCGTCACCACCCTCAACCCTGGCGATGTCGTCACCACGGGCACGCCCGCCGGTGTCGGGCCGATCCAGGCGGGCGACAATATCCGGCTCGAGATCTCCGGCATCGGACTTCCTCTCACGGCGCGAGTAGCCGCGGACGAGGCGATCGCGTGCCCGACCTCGGGACGCGATCGACGACCGGTCTCGCCCGCATGAGGTCGGAAGCCGTGTGAGCAGCGCCGACTCCGGCACCGGATCCCCGTAGACTCCGGATCGGCGAGCAGAAGATTACGGAGGCAAGGTGGCAAGCCGTCTTGTCGGAACGGAAGGTACGACGGTGCGAGCGGGTGGACCGCCTGCGTTGACGAGCGCTCCGGGGTATCTCATTCGGTGTGCTCAGCAAGCGCACGTCGCGGTCTGGCAGCACCTCGCACGAACCGAGCTCACCTCCCTCCAGTTCGGCGTACTGCTGGTGCTGGGACAACAACGGGAAGCCGACCAGCGAACCGTCGCCGAGCTGATGTCGCTGGACAAGGCGACCACCGCGGACATTCTGCGTCGACTGGTACGAAAGGGTTTGGTGGCCAGGCACCGCGATCACGCTGATGGCCGCAGGATGCTGGCGCGACTGACCTGCGACGGCCGGACCGCGCTGTTGACCACCGCACCGGCCGTGGTCGAGGTTCAGGACCGGCTGCTGCAACCGCTGTCCTTCGATGACGGTGAGCACTTGCTCGGGCTGCTTCGTGAGGTCGCCTACCGCGGTGAACCACCCAGCGGCACTGCGGATATCGCGGTGAATGCGCCCGTGCCCGGATGGCCATTGCGCCTGCCCGCACTGCGGTTGCACACAGCGCCGGGGCATCTGATCCGGCGAGCACAACAGCTCCACACCCTGTTGTGGACGGATCTGGTGTCGCCCGCGCTGACCTCCGTTCAATACAGCGTGCTGCTGGTGCTGGACGGGCATCCTCCAATGGACCAGCGCATGCTGGGGCGCCTTGCCTCTCTCGACAAGTCGACAGGCGGCGACGTTCTGTCCCGCCTGGAATCCCGCGGGCTCGTCATCCGTACTCGTGACGCGGTGGACGGGCGCCGGAACATGGTCCGGTTGACGACGGAGGGCCATCGCGTGCTCCTGGCGCACGCGCCATCGGTACGACAGGTGCAACAGGAACTACTCCGTCCGCTGAGCGACTCGCAATCGCAGCTCTTCATCGAACTGATGGGGAAGCTGATCGGAACGGTGCAATCGGAAGCGACGCGGCACAGGTCGAACTGACCGTGGCGGTCGCTTCGCTGCCGAGATGCCCTGCGCTTTCTGCACAGCGGAACGACATTGCCTCCATCAAGTGACATCGCCCACAGTTCTTGGCAAGGGTCGTATTCGTCGATCCAGGTGTGACGTGCCGAACGTCCGTCTCCAAAATCTTTCCAGCGCACCTCAAAGGGAGGCAATGATGCCCAGTCCCGAACCGTCCATGGGGGACATTCAAGAGGCGATCGTCGAGCTGCTGCGTGCCGAAGAGATCGGGACCCTCGCCACCATCGATTCCGAAGGGCGTCCCTCGGCGTCGTACATGCACTTCGCGAGCGATGGGCTCATCGTTTACACGCATACGTTCAGCTACACCCGTAAGCACCTGCAAATGCAGCGGAATCCCAACGTCAGCTACACAATCGGCCATCTGCCGCCCGAGGGCTACGCGGGTCGGCGGGAAACTCGTTATCTGCAGATCCAGGGGCATGCCACTCTTGTGACGGATCCGGCAGAGATCCAGCGGGTCGTGGAAGTCAGCCTCGAGCAATTTCCCTGGGCCGCAGACACATCCATGTACGACAACATCAAGGTTCCCGACCAGGGCCAGCAGGTCTTCTATCGCATCGAACCGGTCGAGGGATTGTGGTCCGACAATCGCATTCGGATGCTCTGGCGAGTCCTGCTCGAATTTGCCGACGGCGGCAAAGCCATTACCAATGCCGAGGACTACAACGTCGCGGTCGGCCGGCGAGCCCGCCGATAGCTGCCGGAAGGAACACCGGCGTTACCGCGGTCCAGCGGATCGACCATCGCAGTCTGAGTAGGAGTTGTCATGGGGAAGAACAGTTTTCAGCAGGTTTCCGGACGGGGGGCTCCGTGAGCGGCCGGCGTCGTCTGGTGGTTGTCGGAGGATCCCAGGCGGGTTGCGTCACGGCTGCGGCCTTACGGCAGTTCGGGTTCGATGGCGAGATCACTGTGATCGGCGACGAACGGCACCGGCCTTACGCCCGGCCGCCGCTGTCGAAAGGTGTTCTCGGCGGTACCGAGCCCGATGACAGTGTCTTTCTTTCTACCGCTGACGATCTCGACATCGTCGGTGGTGTGCGGGCGGTTCGTCTCGATATGGAGCGGAAGCTCGTCGAGCTGAGCGATAAGGACAGCATCCGATACGACGGCTTGGTCGTCGCGACCGGGGCCCGGGCTCGCCGGTTGTCGCGGCACGGCGAAGAGGTCACGCTGCGAACCCTCGACGATGCCATCCATCTCCGCGAACGCTTCGACAATGCTCGGGAGGTTGCGGTCGCGGGTGGCGGCTTCCTCGGCCTCGAGATCGCTTCGACCGCCGCGAGTCTCGGCAAGGCGGTCACGGTGATCGATCAGATCACTCCATTGGCAGGCCGTCTCGGCCCGCTGCTGTCGGACATGGTGTTGACCGCCGCCGCCGAGGCGGGAGTGAAGGTCCGCGTGTCCACCGGCGGTGTGGAACTCCGGCCGGGGCGGCACGGGGGTGATCGTTTGCAGTCGACGGACGGAACCGTGCTCGCCGAAGCCGACGTGGTCGTCACCGCGGTCGGCGACGTTCCGAACGTGGAGTGGTTGCACGGCAGCGGTATTGCCTTGAACGGCGGCGTCGTTGTCGACGCGGACTGCCGAGTTGCTCCGGATATCGTCGCGGCCGGCGATGTCACCAGCGCCCCTGGCGTCGACGGCCGATACGGACGCACTCCGCACTGGTGGAATGCGTCAGCACAGGCGACGACCGCGGCCTCGACCCTCCTCGGCCGTGAGCCGGAAACCCGGCCGGGCAGCAGGGCGTCCTTCTGCTGGACGGAGGCTTTCGGGCTTCGTATCCGAATCGCTGGGCAACTGCCTCCGATCGGTGAGCCCGTAGTGGTCGGCGGGTCACTCGAGGATCGGAGCGTACTGCTGGCCTGGTCACCTCCCGACGGAGGCACGGGCATCGGTACCGCCGCGGCGGTGAATTTCCCGATATCAGCGCCGAAACTCCGCCGGCTCGCCGAAGATCCGACCGCTCGAGGAGGTGCGCGGTGAACAGGCCCACCGGCACGATTCCACGCTCCGATGTCGATCTCTTCTCCGAAGCGGTCATGGCCGAGCCCTACTCGGAGTTTCGCGCTCTTCGTGATGCGGGCCCGGGGGTCTACCTGGATCGGCATGATGTCTCGGCCGTGGCCCGCTAACAACGTTCTGCGCGGCCTCGAGTCGTTGCCGGTCACCGTGATCGGCAACTGACATCCTCCGGCAGCCCAGATGCTCGACCCGCATTTTCGCGGGTGATCGGAAAGGAACGACATGATAACTCCTGTGGATTCGGATGAATTCTTCAATCCGCTGAATCCTGCGCACATCCCCGATCCCGACAACTTCATGGCGGCATCGAGAAGAGGATGCCCGGTCGGGAGGGTCAGCGATGTCCTCTACACCGCGAACACCGACGATCTCGTCCGCGCGGTATTCGATGACACCGAACACTTTTCGAGTCGCGGTAACTTCACGGTGGGCGTCGAGGACGTGCAGACCCCCGTCACCATGATCACCCAGTCGGACGAACCGGAACACGGGGTGCTGCGCGCCAGGCTGTTGAAGAATTTGGCGCCGGCGCGTCTGCGCAACCTCACGCCCGAGGTCGAAGGTATCGTCCGCGACGCGCTCGCGGCGCTTCCCAGCTCCGGCCGCGTCGACTTGTACACGGACTACACGCATTTCATTCCCGCTGCCGTCCTGTATGCCCTGATAGGAATCTCCAAGCCCGCTTGGCGTGAAGTCCAGGGGTGGGCCGACGTCATCGTGAGCGTCGTTCCGGAACCCGTCGACGGCTTGCCGGAGTTCGGTGCGCTGATGGGGTTTCTGGCCAAACTGGTCGAGGAGCGCCGGTCTCACCCGGAAGATCGTCACGAGGATGTGCTGGACAACCTCTGCTTCGCCGAACCCGGCGAGAAGGAGCTGCCAGCGCTCGATGTTGTCTGTCATCTCTTCCAGCTCGTCGTGGCCGCGACCGATACGACTCGTGGGCTGATCGCCAACTGCCTGTATCGCCTGCTCGAGAATCACAGTACATGGGAAGCCGTGGTGGCCGATCGATCGTTGCTGCCGAACGCGATCGAGGAGTCGCTGCGTCTGGACTCGCCCGCTCAGTTCATGGTCCGGTCGGTGATCGAGGATGTCAGTCTCGGCGAATGCCCCGTTCCGGCGGGTAAGAAGCTCTACCTGAACATCCAATCCGCCAACCACGACGAGAAGCGGTGGGGTGACGATTCACGCACCTATCGGATCGATCGACCGGATTCCGCCGCGCACTTGGCATTCGGACGTGGAATACACACGTGCATCGGCGCTCCGCTGGCGCGGATCGAGGCCCGCTTGGCTATCGGCGCGCTCATGGACGCCCATCCGTCGATGCGGCTGACACCGGATGCGACCTGGGAGAAATGCGACGGGATCTTAACCCGGCGGGTGGCGTCCGTTCCGGTCTCGATCAACGGGGAGGAGATTTGATGAAGATCGAACTCGATCGCAACCGCTGTGAAGGGCACGCTATGTGCGAGGCCGCCGCTCCCCGATTCTTCTCGGTGGATGACGAGGGTGATCTGACGATCCTCGAGGACGAGGTGCCGGAGTCCGAGAAATCGGCAGTGAACTCCGCTGTGCTCAGCTGTCCCGTCGCGGCGTTGAAACTGTTGTCACCGTAGGAGTTACGGCGCGTTTGGACGCGCACATCAGGGGGTCCCGGGCGCCTGGGCCGGGCACATCGTGGCCGCGGATCGGCTGTCGGGGCGTTGCGCTCCTATGGGCGGTGGCACGCTGGCTGGATAATCGACGAGACCACTGCCCTCATCGCGGCCGTCGCCGACCGCTTCAAGACCCGGCTGGAGAGCCTGGAGTTGGAGATTGCCGAGGCGGTCGTGGTGGAGGTCCCGGCGGTGGCCGCCGACCCCGCCGCGTCCGCCGAGGTGCGGATCGGCATGCGCGCCTCGTTGTCACCATGCCTGTTGCCGAATTGCTTTGCAGCACAGCGGAATCGAAACTGTGTCGCTAGCCGTGGACGTAAGCGGGCGCAGAGTCGGGGTAGGCGCGCCACGCCCATGACAGCGAGTCCAGCAGATTGCGTTTGAGCGTTCGCGCATCACGAGTGTCGCCGGGGCGTTGAACGAGGGCCTCGCGAATCATCTGGACGAACCGCCAGCGGGTGACGCCGAAGGCGACCAGCAATTCGCCGGCACTGGCGCCGCCGGACGGGGCCCGTCGGATCGCGAACTCGACCACGGATCTCGCGTCGGTGTTGAGCGATTTGGTTGCCGCCAGAAAATCGCAGTGCGTCATCGATGAACGAACCCATTCCAGGGCATGGGTGGTGTGTGTCGCCAGGGAAGTCGTCGACTGCGGGCTCTTGGGATCATTCGCGGGCGGGGTGGTGCCGTGCGGGCGCCGTGGATCGGTGGTGTCGATGGCGAAAACCGGGAATCGGTCCGCGGGCGGGTCGGGTTCGTATCTGACACGGATCGGCTGGTCCGATGGTGGTGGGAGCTCACCATCGATCGTGGAGTAGATCCAGGGGCCGTCGTCGAGTTCGACGATGGCGACCGTCGACTGCTCCCACGTCCCGGCGTTCGATGGGTGATGCGCCACTTTCCACGACACGATCGACCCCGTGCCCGAGGAGGGCACCCAGTCCAGAGTGGTGGACCGGCACGATGAGCAGGCGTTGGTCATCGGCGCGACCAACGTCGCACAGTCGGTGCAATGCCGAATCATCAAGGTCGCACCGCCGTGGCGCTCGGAGGCGTCGTTGACGTGTCGTGGGTTCTCCGGCTTGTGGTCGAACATGGGAATCCTCGCCAGTTCTTGCCTGCGCTGTCACTGTCGAGCCTGCGTCACGGACGGCCCTACCCGCGACGGTCGAACTACCAACGGCATACCTATTTCTGCCGCCCCGGCCCAGCGGAGGTGCTGGTCGACGAGGGTTTTCGCCGTGTTCAGGCGATCGGCACAAAAGACGGTCGCGGCCGATGGTATCGAGTGCTCCGAACCCGCGCGGCCTTGTTGCGGCGGTAGATGGTCTGTGGGTTCGCTGGGGATATTCTGATTTGTGGGGCTGTAGGTGGCAATGGTTGAGAACGATCCCCTCGAAACGCAGCGTGATGTCGGTGTGGACGTCGTCACGGAGCTGAGTGCGGCCGGGTTCGAGCACGCCGAGGAGATCGGGCGGGGTGGATTCGGCGCGGTGTACCGCTGCACTCAGATTGCCGCGGACCGTGCGGTGGCGGTGAAGGTTTTCACCGGTGAGCTGGAGGAGAATAGGGAACGGTTCTTTCGCGAGCAGCATGCGATGGGGCGACTCACTGGGCACCCGAATATCGTCAGCATGCTCGAGATTGGTGAGACCGGGTCCGGTCGTCCGTACCTGGTGATGCCGTACTGCTCTCGAGGCTCCCTGGACGCACGGATCCGGCGCGATGGTCCGCTATCGGTTGCGGAAGTGCTTCATCTCGGGGTGAAAATGGCGGGGGCGCTGGAGAGTGCGCATCGTCTCGGTGTTCTGCATCGTGATGTCAAACCGGCGAACATTCTGTTGACCGATTTCGGTGAGCCGGCGTTGACGGATTTCGGGATAGCTCATATCACTGGCGGATTCGAGACGACATCGGGGGCGATCACGGGTTCGCCGGCCTTCATCGCGCCGGAGGTCCTCGGCGGACAGCCGCAGAGCCCCGCCGCGGACCTGTACGGGTTGGGAGCTACGTTGTTCTGCGCCCTGACCGGACATGCAGCGTTCGAACGGCGAAGCGGGGAGGAGGTCGTAGCGCAATTCGTCCGGATCACGAGTCACCGGCTTCCGGACCTGCGCGAGTCGGGCTTACCGGAGGACGTCTGCTCGACCATCGAGGCGGCCATGGCTCGCGACCCGTACGACCGCCCCACGGTCGTACAGTTGGGCGAGCAGCTGCGACGCATACAGCTCGATCACGGTTTCACTGCCGACGAGATGGCGCTGCCGACTCGGCCGGAGCTTGGCCCTGATGCTGTTGTGGCTTCGGAAGACGCAGTGCCGCAGGGAGTTTCTCGCTTGCACGGTGGTGGGTTGCGTGCAGGCGTGGGAAATCTGCCGTTGGAGCTGACAAGTTTCGTCGATCGGCGAACCCAGCTGTCCGAGGTCAAGAACCTGCTGTCCGGGTCGCGGCTGGTGACCCTGACCGGGATCGGCGGAGTCGGCAAGTCACGGCTCGCGCTACGTGTGGCGCACAAGATCCGCAGCAAATTCGAGAATGGGGCGTGGCTGATCGAATTGGGTGAGCTGGACGACGATGCGTCGCTGCCCGATGTCGTTTCCGCGGCTTTCGGTGTGCGTGACCATGGAGGTGGACCGACGCTCGACACGTTGGTAGAACTTTTGACTCCATACGATGTGCTACTTGTATTGGACAACTGCGAGCACATGATCGACGCGGTCACGAGCCTGTCCGAAACGCTCATGCGAGCGTGCCCGCACCTGCGGATCCTGGCGACCAGTCGCGAGGCTCTGGGGATCGGCGGGGAAAGGGTGTATCCACTGCCGCCGCTGGAGATTCCCGATCCGGCCGTCGAACCGGGGCTGCGGACGGTGGCGCGCTACGACGCGGTGAAGCTGTTCGCCGAACGGGCTGCCGCAGCGGTGCCGGGCTTCGAAGTTACCGACGACAACAGGCTGACCTCCGCGAGGATCTGTACCAAGCTCGAGGGTTTGCCGCTGGCGATCGAGCTGGCCGCGGCCCGCCTGAGGACGATGTCCGTCGAAGAGATCCTGTCCCGGATGAACGACCGGTACGCTCTGCTGACTCGCGGCAGCCGGGGTGCTCCGAAGCGGCAGCAGACGATGCGGTATTGCATCGACTGGAGCTATGACCTGTGCACACCGGACGAACAGCGATTGTGGCGCCGGTTGTCCGTATTCGCCGGCGGCTTCGAACTCGATGCGGCTGAGCAGGTGTGTGTCGACAGAGCGGGCGAGCCGGAGCTGCACGATGCAATGTCGGCGCTGCTGGACAAGTCGATCCTCTCCCGGAAGGAAGTAGCCGATACGGTGCGCTTCGGGATGCTCGAGACTGTCCGGGAATTCGGCCGGGAGAAGGCTGAAGAGGCCGGCGAATACCCAGATCTGTTCCGGCGGCATCTGGACTGGTGTACGCAACTCGCACGCGAGGCGGATTCGGAGTGGATCGGTCCGCACCAGATGAAATGGTTCGAACGGCTGGAGCGAGAGCTGCCGAATGTGCGGAAGGCACTGGAATACAGCCTGTCCGAGTCCGACGATCGCGCGGTGCGAATCGTGCCCTGCCTGTTCCTGTTCTGGTTCTTGCGTGGGCGGCTCAGCGAGGGGCGCCGGTGGTATGAGCGCGCCCTGGTTCAATCATCGGGCGGCCGACCTGAGGACCGGGCCAAGGCGCTGTATGCGGCAAGCTCCATGGCAGCGGTGCAGGGCGATATGTCCACCGCCGGCCGCTGGCTGTCAGAGCTCCGGACACTGGCCGAGCAGACTGCCGCTCCCTTGATCACAGCGCTGCTCGCCCACGTCGAGGCGAACCACGCTTTCGCCAGTAGCGACGCTGATTCAACTCGTACGGTTGACCGACTGATTTATGCGATCGGTACTTACGAAGAGACCGGTGATCTCGGACTGCAGTTGTATGCCCGTATCGCGCTGGGATGGTGCTACGCACTGAACGGAGATACGTCGCGTGCCGCTGCCTGTCACACCGAGGTACGCGAGATCACTGAATCGGCGGGCGAGGTGATCTATCGGTCGTGGGCGTTGTGGGGGATCGGATTCGCCGCGTGGCGAGAAGGCGAGCCCGACCGCGCCACGCGTGCGCTGGTAGAGGGTATTCAATTGGCCCATATGTTGACCGATCCCCTCGTCGCCACCGGTTGTCTGGATACCCTGGCCTGGATCGCTGTCGAGAAGCACGATGCCTACCGTGCAGCTGTCCTGCTCGGTGCCGCGGACGCCTCGGGGCGCATGGCCGGCAGCTCCACGTCGTTCATCTTCCGCGCTCTGCACACCTATCGTGATGAGTGCGAGCGGAGCAGTCGTCAGTTACTCGGTCTACGTGCGTTCGACGTAGCGCGACAGGAAGGTGCATCGATGAGTCTCGATGCCGCGCTCGGCTTCGCACTCGGCGAGCGAGTCAAACCTGCCTCGCCGCTTCCGCACTCGCTCGACAGCCTCACCGCGCGCGAGCGCCAGGTCGCGAACCTGGTCGCCGAAGGTCTGACCAACAAGGCGATCGCTGACCGCCTGTCGGTTTCGCCGCGTACCGCGCAGGGACACGTCGAACATATCCTCACCAAGTTGGGGTTCACATCACGCGCCCAAATCGCCGCATGGGCAGTAGCCCAGGCGCACAACACATTCGAATGAACCGATCAGCGGCGAGCGAACTGTCCTCTGCGAGATTCCACAGCGATTGACGACAACGATCTCGAGGTTGTCGAAGAGGACCTGCCGAGAGAGCGACACGCATGGCTGCCCATAGTCGCCACGACGAGCGGGGGCGCGGCGGTGCAGCATGCCTTCCAATGGTTTCGCGACGTCGGTGCGCTCGGGTGCGGCGGTGCCAGCGGCGTTCGGTCCTCGCGCTGGATGCGGGCCGCGTGTTTGCAGCCAGAACCGGCTTCGACGGCTTCCACACAGCATTTGCCGCTATCGGTATCCTCGCCGGTCTCGGAGCCATCGTCGCAGCAACCGGCTTTCGGCGCGGCACTTGAACGGAATCGGCCCCGTTGCTGTGCGTCCGATATCCGACACTCCGCCGATCCGGTGCCGGGTATCGGATGCGGTGCGGGATGATATGCGACCGGCAGATCGCCGCCGGATCGGAGTCCGGGCCCCGGTAGTGGTTGCCGGTGCGGATCAATACGGACGGTGTCGAGATCGTCGCCGATCGTGGCGCGGAACCGTTTCCCGGCGAACAGTTATTCGCGCCGGAGGCATATCTCCGGGTGCAGTATCAGGGGTCATCGGTGAACTCAATGATCTGGAGGTAGTTGCCATCAGGGTGGTCCGCGAATGTCGCGAAGCGGCCCAACGGTCGGTCGGCGGGCTCGGCGATCCAATGTGCACCCGCGTCCCGCAATTCATGGACCAACACAGGGCTCCGATGTGCGTGCCTCGCCTGCTGGATGCCGCTGCCGCAGTGTCGGATTCGGATCTTTCGCTCACTCGCCGCCCGGCGAGTGGTACGCCGGGCGGATCCTGGCACGCGTCCTCGGCAACGCCGCCGTTCGCACCGTCACCGACGCGGTCGGGAACAAACACGATTTACGGCAACCGAATAGCGCTGGATCAGGCCGACAGGCGGCAGCCCTGCGGTGTTCGCTGTGTCCCGGCCAGGGTGTGCACCGCCGTGTGGTGGCGATGCGGTTGAACTGACGTTGTTTGAGTCTCTGTGTTATTGGGTGGCGGGATTCTGAGCGCGGTGTCGAGTGCTTCGGCGTGGGCCCAATCGACAAGCGCTCTCCGGTGAACACGATTCCGCTCACCGACGGCGGGTGAGGGCCTGACCGGCCTCGTCAACACCATGGACCCAAGCGCGTCGCTGCCGGGATGACCCCAGAGGTGACCATGATCTATCTCGCCGACAGCAACGACCCACACGGGCGTCGTCATCACATATAGCCTGGAATCAAAATGCGGCATACTGCCCTTGCGCGGCAGGCCGCTTGACAGGCCTGGGCTGCGGTATCGATGCACGCCCGCATCGCCCACGCTCGGTCCGCAATTCGCGCGGCGAGCATCTCTTCCCGGTCGTTCTTTCACGCTGGACGCTTCGTCTCCCTCCCGAGATCGATCGCTGCGCCGCCGCTTCGTGTCATTCGGCCGACCGACCGCACAAGCCTCAATCCCCCAACAGAATGGAGTGAAAGCCCATGAGTACCAACCGAATTACCAACGGCATCGAGCGAGCGATCATCGAGAACATGCTCGACCGCAACCGCGAAGCGCTCATCGAGACCGTACGCGGTCTGTCCGATGCGGACGCCCGCCGACGACTCGTCACATCGCTGACGACACCGATCTCATTGATCAAGCATGCCGCTGCTGCGGAACGGATCTGGTTTCAACGGTTCGATCGACATCCCCGATGAATTCGCCTACAAGACAGTTCTGCGCGACGAAGAATCCCCTCCGCGCACTACCCGGCTTCGGCGATGAACTGCTGCAATGCTGATCCTGCACACCAGACGGGCCGATCGTGCCTAGTCACACCGGAACCGTTGTGCCGGTGCGGCATCCAGACGTACTTCGGCAATATTCACGAACCCGCGTCTGGGATGTCAACGGCAAGCGAATCGTGGATCAGGCACAAATTTCGTGATTCGGCGAGCTGGATTGGTTAGTCGCTCAACAGGATTCGCTTTCGGAGGAGGTCCGGTTTCGCTCGCCCGAACATCTGGCGTTTGATCATCTTGATTCGGTTGACGTGCCCTTCGACCGGGCCGCTGTTCCAGGGCAGGGTCAGTCCGGCGGTGACCGCATCGAGGTCGCGGCGCAGGCCTCGGACGAACGAGTGCAGGGCCGGGAAGTCGTCGGTGTCGACGGCTTTCATCCACTGTTCGAGTTCACGGCCGCGGAGCTGGCGCATGAGCGTGGCGAAAGCACGGACGTGACCGGCCAAGCTGGTGAGTTCGGGGCTCGCGGCCAAGATCGCCTTGAGCCGTTGACGATTGTCGGGCTCGAGGTTGGCGGGGTCGGTCATGATCCAGGTGACGGCCCGGCGAACCGAGGGTGGTTTGCAGACTGAGCGGGGGACGTGGCCGGTCGTGCGGAATGGCTGTAGATAGTTCATGACGATCTTGGCTCCACCTTGGTAGCCGCGGGCTTTGATCTCGTGGAAGAGCTCGGTGGCGTTGGTGCAGCCCTCGTTCCATCGCTGATGCAGGTAAGGCTTGAACTCCTCCAACAGGCTCGGACGCTGCCCGGTGCCGTTGTTGACCAGCATCTCCTCGACACTGGCCGCCCGGGCGAAGCGCCGAACGGTTCCGCGGGCAAGACCGAGCCGGGCGCCGATCGCCAGGATGCTCACGCCGTCGTCGAGTAGCGCGTGGACTGCGGCATAACGTTCACGCGCCCGCACAGCCCACTTGTCGGTCCTTTCCGCCGGCGACTCGGTCCTCGTGCCGGTTACTGGTATTTCCTGTTGGGCCGCGATATCCAGTTCGCTGGCCGACTGTGCATCGGCCATCGCCTGTTCGGCGACCGCAACCAGACAGTCGCGGTGCCGGGCCACGACGCGTTCGACCGCTTCGCCGAGGTTGTGCCAGATGTGCCAGCGGTCTGCGACCTGCAATGCATGGGGTGCTCCGGCAGCGATGCCTTCGGCACAGGCGCCAGCGCGGTCCCGGCAGACGATCTCGACGCCGGGATGGGCTCGCAGCCAGGCTGCGAGGGTTTCGGCACGGCGGTCTTCGAGCACATCGACCGGACGCCGGGTCTCGATGTCGATCAGAATCGATCCGTAATGATGCCCGCGACGAAGCGCGAAATCGTCGACACCGAGCACACGTGGAGTCGCCCGGTCCGGATCGGGCAGTGCCCGGATCTGCCGCAACAACGTCATCCGGCTGACCGTGGACGCCAGATGCCGGGTCATCCGAGCCCCCGGACGACCGCCCAAGGCCAGCGCGACCGCACACAGCAGCCGTTGCAGGATGCTCGTGCGCCGGGCATACCGCGCCGCTAACCCTGGGACTTGCTCGGCGAAAGTCCTTCTGTCGCAATCGGAGTTGTCGCAGAACAACCGCCTCACCCGCAACCGGATCACTACCTCACGGCCGGTGATCGCGGTGTCGGACAACCGCCGCCGATAACGGCTATGGACCCGGCGGGACAACGTTCCGCAGCCCGGACAGACAGCCTCCTCGTCGCGAGTCCTCGCATCGAGGTTCACTCGAAGCCCGAACGCGGTCATGCCGTCGAACTGCAGCCCATCCAGGTGCGGGAACAGGACCTCGATCGGTCCAAGATCAGAACACTGGCGACATGATCGATCATCAAGCGCCCATTGGCAATCCAGGACCGGTCAATCACGCAAACCGTGCCAGATCCCGGATTCACGTGCTGCCGACATGGGAAATGGTTGACGAAAATTGAATTTAGTCGAGATGAAGCATCGATACATGTTCCGGAGTTGGTGTCCCGAGTACAAGAGACAATTGCAGAGAAGAACTATCGAATGAGCATCGTGTCACGATTTATTTCACCCTCGGGTTGGGTGAAAATAAACTTCAAGGCAAGTAGCTGATGTAGTCGGTAGGCTGCACCTGTTCGCCACGTACGCCGCCACGCACGTCAAGGAGCGACACTGCCTCTGACAGCGCGCGGTCGAGTAGTTCGGTTCGGCGACCGGTCCGACGATGCGCCACATGACAAGCAACATTCGACATGCGGCGGAGCCGCCAGCGTGAGCAGCAGTGCGGAAAGCGTTGTGCACCAGCCTAATCCATTGAACAAACTCATCCGCGGAATCCGGCGGCCGTCGGCATCGCCTTGAATCTCGAACGCGATCGCATCATCGGCCGTTTCACCCTCGACGAATGACACCAGGGCGCACCGGGGTGTAGCGCACAGCGGGGGCATCGCCGCGATACTCGACGAGGCATCCGACACCGCGCCGACCACCGTGTGCGTCCCAGCGGTCACCGCCAGGCTGGAGGTGAACTATGTGCGCCCGCACCGATGAGCGTGACCGCCAGCTTCGATCGGCGCGAAGGCGAGCGCAAGCTGCATATCCACGCTCGCCTCGAACACGATGGTGCACTCGTCGCCGAGGGCAACGCCCGGTTCGTCGCCGTCTCGCCGGACAGTCCCGAATACCCCTGGACCTTGTCCGAACTTGCAGACCAAGCGGGCGCAAGTATTCGTTCGGTACAGCAGGCATTCCGCAATTACCGTGGCTGCAGCCCGCTCGAGATGTTACGAATGGTGCGTCTCGAGCGAGCGCACCAAAACCTGGTGGACCCCGGGCCGAATGACACTGTCAGCATTTTCGCGGCAAGATGGGGGTTCTCCAACATGGGGAGATTCGCCTCGGCTTATCGGCGCCGATATCAAGTAAATCCTAGTGAGGCGCTACGCGGCTTGATCTAGCCGTGCCGTTGCCCGTGTCGGTGATGCTGGCGACCGCTGTCGCTTGTTTCTCGAGAACTGCCGGAAATAAGCATTCGGGCAAGTATCTCCCACTGGGCTCCGATCTGATCGATGTCGTAACCGAGGGCTTGCTCTTGGTATGTGACCAGTTTGGCATCCAGGGGGGCCAGTAACATATCGGCGATCAACATAGTATCGCTCGGTATACCGATTTCCTGTACCAGAATTGCCACATGCTGCCGGAGCAGGCGATATGAAGGCCCGCCGTAGTAGGCGTCCGAAGGATCTGCTTCGGCAGCACGATGTAGCCCACGGTCGGTACTGAGAAGACGTAGTCGGGCCCAGCCGAAGGCGACCAGGCGCTCTGCGGCAGGTGCTCCTGGGCCCAACGGCGGTGGACCGAACATGAACGCAGTCTGGAATTGTGTATCCGACTGACCCAACAACGCAAGAAGTAACCCTGCCCGACTGCCGAACCGCCGAAACACGGTCCCTTTCCCCACTCCTGCCTGACAGGCCAGGGTATCCATTGTCAGTGCGTCGATTCCCTGTTCATCGAGGATCTGTTTCGCCGCATCCAACAATATTTGCCGATTACGCGCCGCATCGCGGCGCTCAGCGGTTTGCGTGACGATCGGCAATTGCCGGATCGGACGTGTGCGGGTCGTCCGGTCCTCATTCGATGGCCGTGGTTTGATCGGTCGACCGGCAGACGGGGAGGTTGATGTCATGGGACCGCTGCTGTGGAGTTGGTCGTCGGGTCGGCCTTCTTGGCGAGTATGGCTTCGAAGACTTTGGGGTCCACCAGGGTCGAGATGTCGCCGAGTTCGCGGCCCTCGGCGACGTCGCGAAGAAGCCGCCGCATGATCTTCCCGGAGCGGGTCTTGGGTAGCTCGGGTACGATATGAATCTCGCGAGGGCGAGCGATCGGGCTGATCTCTCTCGACACCTCGGCTTTCAGTCCCGCGATCAAGTCTTCACCGGTATTCGCGCTTCCGCCGACAAGTATAACGAATGCGACTATGCCCTGACCTGTGGTCGCGTCGTTGGCTCCGACCACTGCGGCTTCCGCGACATTGTGATGGCCGACCAGCGCCGACTCAACCTCGGCCGTGGAGATGCGGTGGCCGGAAACGTTCATGACGTCGTCGACGCGGCCCAGCACCCACAGCGCCCCATCCTGGTCCAGCCTGGCGCCGTCGCCGGCGAAGTACCAACCCTGTGCCGCGAACCGCTCCCAGTAGGTGGCCTTGTAGCGCTCGTCGTCGCCCCATATGCCGCGCAGCATGGACGGCCACGGCTGATCCAGCACGAGGTAGCCGCTGGACTCGGTGGCGCCGGGCCGAACGTCCTCGCCGTTCTCGTCGACTACTCTTGCTGAGACACCGGGCAGCGCCGCCATGGCTGCACCAGGCTTGACCGCAGTGACACCGGGCAGCGGCGAGGCCATGATCGCACCGGTCTCGGTCTGCCACCAGGTGTCCACAACCGGAGCCTTGTTGGCGCTGAACACCTCTCGATACCAACGCCACGCTTCGGGATTGATCGGCTCACCGACCGAACCCAGCACCCGCAGGCTGGACAGATCGTGTGCGTCGGGGATCTCGCGGCCCCACTTCATGAACGTGCGGATAAGCGTCGGTGCCGTGTAATAAATTGTGACACCGTACTTTTCGATGATCTGGAAGTGCCGGTGTTCGTCTGGTGAATTCGGCGTACCCTCATAGACCACCTGGGTGGAGCGGTTCGACAGCGGCCCGTAGACGATATAGCTGTGTCCGGTCACCCAGCCGATATCCGCGGTGCACCAGTACACGTCCTGGCCGGCTTTGTGGTCGAAGACGTTGTGGTGGGTGTAGGACACCTGGGTCAGATAACCGCCAGTGGTATGCAGGATGCCCTTGGGCTTCCCGGTGGTGCCGGAGGTGTAGAGGACATACAGGGGGTGCTCGGCGTCGAACGCCTTGGCCGTGTGTTCTTTCGGCGCATTGGCTACGGTTTCGTGCCACCACAGATCGCGGCCCTCGACCCAAGGCACCTCGATTTCGGTACGTCGCACCACAAGTACGTGCTCAATGCTCGACGCAGTATCGCCGTGCGCGTGTAGCGCCTCGTCGACGGCCGCCTTCAGCGGTGCTGCTTTACCATGCCGCCACTGGCCGTCGGTTGTGATGACCAAGCGGGCATCGGCATCGTCGATGCGCTGTCGCAGCGCGCTGGGGGAGAACCCGGCGAATACCACTGAGTGAGGCAAGCCCAGCCGAGCGCAGGCGAGCATCGCCACGATTGCCTCGGGCACCATCGGCATGTAGATGGCAACCCGGTCACCGGGCTCGAGGCCTAGGTCGGTGAAATAGTTGGCGGCCTGGCTCACCTCAGCTAGCAACTGCGCGTATGTGATAGCGCGAGAGTCACCCGGCTCGCCCTCCCAATATATGGCGACCTGGTCGCCGTACCCGTCGAGGACGTGGCGGTCGACACAGTTGTATGCGACGTTGAGCTTGCCGCCCACGAACCACTTCGCAAATGGCGCGTTGTCCCAGTCGAGCACGCGAGTCCACGGCTCATGCCAGTGCAGCCTGTTGGCCTGCTCCGCCCAGAAGGCGTCGCGATCGGCGGCGGCCCGGTCGTAGACGGACGCGTCGGCGTTTGCCGCGTCGGCGAATTCTGCGGACGGTGGGTGGACGTCCGGTGCGGCAGCGGGGGTTTCTGTCATCTCGACTCTTCTTTCGCAAGTGCAGTGTCGTGAAGCCACCGTTCGGCCACATTCGTTGGAGTGGCCGAACGGTGGCGTCAACAACGTTCGGCCACTCGGTCGAACACAATCAGACGGCGAGGTAGCCGCCGTCGACCGCGATGGCGGCTCCGGTGACGAACGATGAGTGGTCTGACAACAGCCACGTCACCGCATCACCGATTTCGGCGGGTTTCCCGAACCTGCCCATCACGTGCCGGGCACGCAGTGTGGCCATGTAACCGGGTCGACCAGCCGCGCCACCATCGGTGTCTCGGTGATGCCGGGCAGGACAGCATTGACACGGATCGACCGTTGACCGTAGTCGGCGGCAGCGGCCCGGGTCAGCCCGAGGACGCCGTGTTTGGCTGCGACATACTCACTCGCGTTGGGGATCGCGACCTGCGCCAATGAGGAGGCTGTGTTGACGATCGAACCACCGCCTGTCTCGAGCATGGCTGCGATCTGATGCTTGAGGCAGTAGAACACGCCCGTGAGGTCCACCTGTACGGCGCGCTCCCATTGCTCTGCGGTCAGCTCGTGCAATGGGGTGGCGCATTGCTCGACACCTGCGTTATTGAATGCCCCGTCAAGTCGACCGAACCGTTCGACGGTCCGTGCGACGAGGCTCTCGACTTCGGCCTCGACGGTGAGATCGGCCGGGATGAACACTGCTGTGCCGCCGTCGGATTCGATCTCTTTCGCGACGTGTTCGCCTGCGGAACCGATGTCGGTCACGACCACGTTGGCACCCGCTTGGGCCAGCACTTTAGCGGTCGCGGCGCCGATTCCGCCGGCGGCGCCGGTGACGATCACAGTGCGCTTCTCGAGTTCCATACGATCTCCCACTTAGAAGGTGGTGGCCAGGTCACGTGCTTTGGAACAGAACGTGGCCAGAGATGTTTCAGGGTCGGAGTCGAGAACGTTGCCGTCGAAACGGATCTCGGTGACGTCGTCGATGCCCACGAAGTGCATCCAGTCGGTGAAGAAGCTCGCGTGGAAGTCGGAACCGAAATTCGGCGGGCGGCCCGGTGTGTATACACCGGTGGTGTAGACCGCGACCGCTCGCTTGTCCTGCAGCAGAGCGCTGTAACCCTGCTCCGGATGGAATCCGAAAGCCCAACCGGGCTGGGTGACGAGGTCGATCCATTGTTTGAGTACGTAGGGCACGCCGTGGTTCCACATCGGAACGTTGAACAGGTACTCGTCTGCCGCGGCGAATCGGTCGAACACGGCCCGCGCTTCGGCCCACGCCGCACGCTCGGTCTCGGTGTGTTCCTGGCCGCCGAACGCGGCCATTTTCGCTGCCGCAGCGACGGTTCCGAAGTCGGGTAGCGGCTCATCGAACAGGTTGAGGGAATCGATCACGAGCTCCGGATGGCGCTCGTGGTAGGAGCTCAGGAAGGATTGCGCGATGGCCAGTGACTTGCTCGCGCCGGCGCGGGGCGAGGAGTTTATATGCAAGAGAGTTGTCATGGTGGTCTCCGTGATCAGCGGGTATGCAGGACAGTTCGGTGCTTCGGCGGCTGGGGCGCGGGACCGCGGATCAGTCGGCCTGCGTGGTCACACGGATATTGCGCCAGACCGCGGAAATCCCTTGGCCGCGAAGCGAACTGCTGGCGTTGCCGGTGCCGGGATGCAAAGTGAAGATGCCGAGCCCGATCTTCAGCGTGGCCGGAAGTTCGGACACGGTGGTCTGGAAGATCGTGGCGTCGTCGGCCTCCCAGCAAACCGATCGCGTCGCAGTGTCAATGGTGATGCGCGCGTGCACCGTACGGTCCGGGCCTGCTGTCACGTCGGCGAGCGGGTCTTCGATGATGCGTGTATAGGGCTGTTCGACCTGAGGCACAGGCAATCGTTCGTCGATGGCGAAGACGGCATCGCTGGAGGTGCAGAGATCGAAGACGAAACCGGTGGTCATGTCGACGAGTACGAAGGATGCGAAGCCGTCGCGGTAGTCGCGGGCGGCGGCGTTGATGTTGCGGGCCGCTATGTCGGCCTCGAATACGATCTGTCCCCGTTCCGGGAGGGGGAAGTCGGCAGTGGACAGTAGGACGTATTTGCAGTTGTCCATGATCTGGACGGGGTGGCTGGTTTCGAATCGCTCGATGTGGATTCGGACTCCACCGTCGAGGAGTTCGGTGAGAGCGCTGGGGTCGGAGCAGACGAACGGCTCAGCGTCGGGTTGCGGAAATTCCAGAAAGCTCCATCGCTTCGAGTCCAGTTCTTTGCCGGAGAAATCATCGTAGACTTCGGTGCCGGGAGTAGCGCTGGTGGTCATTGTTTTCCTAATGGTGGACCGTCTTCGTCGACGGTATTGTTGGGCACTGCATTTCGAGCGCCGAATCAGAGCCACCGTGGCGGTGTTGCCTGGGGGCCGTTGATTCGGATACCGATGGAGCCGCGTCCGGCGGCCCATCGGACGATTGCGGCTAGCGAGCCGGACACTGTTGTCTGCTGTGATGTCTGATCGCAGATGGCGATCGGGGCACGGTTGTCGACAGCGAGGATGAGGTCGCTGCCTGCTTCCCGGCTGCGCCAGGCGTTCACGATGTCGGTGAGCAGTCCGTCGAGTACGACCGGCGGGAAATCATTGAACTGCGCCCCGTTGCCGAGGTCGACGGCGTGAATCCACACTTCGCGCGTGCGCATCCAAACGGTTTGCGAGGTCGGAACGACTCGGCCCTGCGCGGTGCGTACCTTCGCGGACCATGCTGCGGCTGGCAGGTGCCGCCATTTCTCATCCAGTCGTGCGGCGGTGTGGGACACCAGGTTTCGCAGCGCTCCCGCGTTCAATGTTGCACCTTCGGCGATCTCGGCTGCGCGCTGGTCAGCCGAGGAGTACATCGGGGTCTCGATGCCGGTTGCCGCCCAATCGAGCAGTCGGCACAGCGCAGCGGCGTTGTAGCCGACGTGGGCTATGAGGTGTCTGCGAGTCCAGCCGCGCAGCGGAGTGTCGTGGTCGAATTCGCCATTGGTGAGCTCGGCCAGCTTCTGGCTGAAGTAGGCGGTCCCTCGGCGCGCGGTGCGCAACTGCTCGTCGAGGCTCAGGTCGTGGAACTGCATGGTGGCACTACTTGACGATCGCCTTGTTGCGGACCGAGCCGAGGCCGTCGATGGTGACTTCGACGGTCTGACCTGGCTGGATGAAGCGCGCGGGGGTGCGAGCGTGGCCGACTCCGCCGGTGGTTCCGGTGATGATCACATCGCCGGGCTGCAGCGTGACGATGTGGGAGATGTAGTCGACCAGTCGGCTGGGGGTGAAGACCAGGTCGTCGGTGGTTGCGGACTGGACCAGTTCGCCGTCGACCCTGGTCTCCAACCGGCTACCGAGGGCGTAATCGGTGACCAAGTACGGCCCGAAACCGGCTGTCTTCTCGAAGGATTTGCCCTGATCCCACTGCAGTGTCCGGTACTGGTAATCGCGCATCGTGTAGTCGTTGATCACCGAATAGCCAGCGATGTAAGTATCGGCTTCCTGCTCCGGTACCTGATAGGCCTTCTTTCCGATCACCACAGCCAGTTCACCCTCCCAGTCCATCTGGGCTGCGGCGTAAGCGGGGACAACGACATCGTCGTAAGGTCCGGTGAGCGCCTCGGAGAACTTCGCGAAAAGCGTTGGGTATTCCGGTAATTCACGGCCCATCTCACGAATATGGCTCTGGTAGTTGAGGCCGATGCACACGATCTTTCCCGGTCGCGGTACGACGGGAGCATAATCGGCCCCCACCAAGTCGACCTCGGCACCGGATGCACTACGCGCCAGCTCTTTCCACTCCGGGTCGGTGAGCAGGTCGGAAAGGTCGGTGTATCCATCGATGATTGTTGCGGTTGCGCTGTCGACGCGAACCGCCGCGGACGCGCCCTCGATGCGCAGGGTGGCAAGTTTCATTGCGGCTCAGGCTTTCTCGGTGATCTGGGTGCGGGCAAAGCGGAGGCCTTCGACGATGGGCGCGTCGGAGAAGACGAACAGGTCGAGTTGGGTGTCGGCCTCGATAGACCATTCGGTCCAGGACGGCACTGCGACCAGGTCACCAGTGCTGACCGGGGTGACCTCATCACCGAGTCGGAATCGGCCGGTCCCGTCGAAAACCTGGAACACGGCGGAGCCGACGTCCCGCCGTGGTCGGGTATGGGCTCGGGAGCGCAGGCGGTGGAATTCGGCACGGATGGTGGGCATGACGTCACCTCCCGTCGTGGGATTGGTATAGCGCACGGCGGCGTGTCCCGGTTCGGTGGTCGCGGCGAATCCTTCGTCCTCGAGGGACAGCTGTTCGCGCAGCGCGGCATCGGTGTGCTCCCACCGGTACGCCGCAATGGGGGAGCTGTCGCGTGCACCGACGCCGACCAGCGGCCGCAAGCCCGGATGGGCCCACAACCGTTCCGATCGAGATACATCGGGGGTGGTGTCGTCGGTAATACCGTCGGCCCCGAACTCGAAGAAGGCGGTGTCGGTGTAGTGGACGAAGGGTATGTCGAGGCCGTCGATCCAGGCCATGGGCTGGTCGGTGTCGTTGTGGTGGCCGTGGAAATGCCACCCCGGCGTCAGCAGCAGATCACCGCGTCGCATCGCGACGGGATCACCATTGACGACGGTCCACACGCCCTCGCCCTCCACCACGAACCGGAACGCGTTCTGGCTGTGCCTATGTTCGGGCGCTGTCTCCTTCGGCCCGAGGTACTGGATCGCTGCCCACAGGGTAGGGGTCACGTAGGGCAGTCCGCCCAGTCCGGGATTGGACAGGGCGATGGCACGTCGTTCACCGCCGCGTCCGACCGGCACGAGCTCGCCAGCCCGCTGGGCCAGCGGATACAGCGTCGACCATCGCCAGATGTAGGGAACAGCTTTCGGTGTGGGAGCAATCGGCATGAGTGTGCCCAGCTGCGTCCATAGCGGTTCGAGGTGCTGCGTGTAGAAGTCCGCGTAGAGCTGCTCGAGCTCGTCGTCCGAGGGCTGTGTCGTCGTCATGATGATGTGTCTCCGATCAGTTGCTCACGCGCCGCCGATGCCGATTTGCCGCGGCGTGCCGACGAGCAGTTCGGCGCCACCGGGACGCACGACCATGAAGTCCGACAGCATGCAGCCGACGTCGGGCTTCCAGTTCGGGTCATGCAGGTCTATGTTGTTGCCGAACGTCATCCCCTCTTCCAATACGAGATCACCGATGCCGCTGCCGTTCAGGGCGGCACTGCCGTAGCCGGGCCGGTAGATAACGGATGGGAATTCCGGTGAGGCCAGGCCCATGGCGTGAAATCCGAGTTCGACGAAGTCGAGACCGGCCCGCTCGCAGGGGCGGCGGATGGCTTCCCACGCTTCGCGCAACGTAACGCCGGGCTGGAACGCCTCGCGACTGGCGTCGAGGCACTCCAGCGAAACATTCCAGATCTCGCGCAGTTGTGACGGAACGTTAGGCCCTACGTGCACGGTGTACTCGGTGTGCACCAGGTAGCCGCCGTATTTGGTGTGCCATTCGGTCACGATCAGGTCGCCCTCGGCGAGCGGCCGCGTAGTCGGCGAGGTCGGCTGGTCGACACCGTGCAATAGGTGCCACAGCTCGTCGGTCGGGTGCTCGACCGGTCCCGATGCAAGCAGGTTGAAGATGTTCGGCTCGGCCCCGTTCGCGATCTGAGTACGGACCATCTCGGCATAGACTTCGGCCTCGGTCACGCCCGGCCGGGCGTTGTCCACCAGCGTGTCGAGCACCTTTCGCGAGATTTCGGCGCCCCGACGCATCAGGCCGATCTCTTCCTCGCTCTTGACCAGGCGCATGTGCTGCAGCGCATGACTGAAGTCAACGATGTCGGCTTCGGGCAGCGCCTGCCGCAGCGCTTGTTCCTCCCCCGACAGGAAGGTCGGTGTGGTCTGAATGGTCGAGCTGAAAGCCACGAGCCCAATTCGCGCCCGAGCAAATCCACGGTCGCGCAACTCGGCCGCGATTTCGGGTACGCCGTGGCCGATCCGAATGTCGGTCACCCAATCCTGCACGCTGAGTTGATGGTTGAATGGCCGGCTCATGTGCGGCACCGCGTTGTAGAGCACCGGCTCCCAGTCGAGGAAGAACAGCGCGTGCGAACCCATCTTCGCGCCAACACCCATGACGTAGCGCAGGTTCGCCAGCCCCATATCCCAGTAGATGTCGTTGCCGAGCACGACAAGAACATCGACGCCGGCCATGAGCATCCGCTTCCGCAAGCCGTCCCACCGTCGATCACGCTCGGTCAGGGACAACTGCGGCACATATTGTCCGGGGACCGTCGTCGGACGCGCGTTCCGCGGCACCCTGTGCGGCGGAAACGGGGGGAGCAAGCCAAGGCTCCCTACCGCTGGTCCCGGGTTGTCAGTGGCACCCGTCAGCTCAACAAAGACACTCTCTTCGCTGAGCGTCTCGGTCGTAACGGTCGTAGAATTTTGGTCTGTGGACATTTCCAACCTCATTGCTCGGCAATAGAATTCATCAAAGTTGTTGCACGTCTGCGCTTCTCATAGTGCTTGCAGCACCGATTCACACTGTCAACTCCTTATTCGCCGTTTCCGGCATGGTCAGACCGCTTGCGATGGTGATCAACCCCGCCGCCGCGACCAAGACCCCTGGGATTCGGGCGTCGTGTGTAACCGAGGTCAGCCACGTCGTCAAATAGGGTGCTGAACCGCTGAACACCGCGGTTGCGATCCCATATGAAATGGCGACCGAGCTGACGCGGGTCCGAGTTCCGAATGCTTCGACCAGAATGGCCGGTACCGGTGCGTGCATAATGCCGAGCACGATTCCCATCACAACCTGGGCGGCAACAATGGCGGCCACCGACTTCGTGCCGATCAACATGTAGGCGGGGTACGCCAGGGCGGTCGTTATCAGTGCACCGGCCAGGAAGACCGGACGTCGCCCGACCGAATCTGTCAACGCCGCCGCCGGCGGTATCACCACCGTGAAAACCCCGAGTCCGATTATCGTGCTGATCAGGCCCGTACTCAGTGGCACTTGCTCTGTGGCGACAAGATAGGCCGGCATCGAGACGAACAGCGCGTAGACGGCAATTCCCGGCAGGCAAAGCACACCGATGCCATTCAGCAGTTGCCGCCAGTTCCGCCGCAAGCTGGTACGCAGCGGCGCCGCCTCGGTGCCGACTTTCTCTGCGCGTTCGAAGACCGGGGTGTCCGCGAGCCGCCACCTCACGTACATCGCAACAGCGATCAGTGGAACTGCCAGCAAGAATGCCACTCGCCAGCCCCACACCCGCGCGGCATCCGGAGACAGCACGTTGATCATCGCTCCAGAGACGACAGCACCTGCGAACAGTCCAGCCATCTGACTGAACATTTGCCAGCCTCCATACCGTCCGCGCTGCCCCGGCGGGGCGTACTCGACGATGAAGGCCGAGGAACTGGCGAATTCCCCGCCGATCGCGAACCCTTGTATCGCCCTCGCACAGACCAACACGATGGGACCGACGATGCCGACCTGCGCGAACGTGGGGGCGCATCCCAGCATTGTCGTGCCGACGGCCATCAGTGAAATCACCAGCACGAGCGACAGGCGCCGACCATATCGGTCGCCGAGCGGGCCCAGCACGAGGCCACCGATCGGTCGCAGTCCGAACCCGACACCGAATACCACGAAAGTGGCCAGCAGAGACGTAACGAAATCAGCCGATGGAAAGAACAGCGGAGCCAGAATCGGCGCGACAAAGCCGTAAACGATGAAGTCGTACCATTCGATGAAGTTGCCTATGCCAGCAGCCAGAAGCACTTTCGATCGCATTGACGCGGTCGAATTCTCCTGCGTTGAGGCGGTTTCCGATCCGTGGATCTCTGTCACGATTACTCTTTTCAACCCGGGAACTGTCAAATCCCGTTGTAGATCCAGGAGAAACTTTCGCGGGCGGCTTCGACCGGCCACCCGTCCAACATCTCGCGGCGAACCGAGCGGGCAACCCCTGAGGCGTGGTAGAGCTCGCCATACAGGCGTGACATCAGGGTCACACGACCGGTTCGCACGACGCGACGTTGTTCGTATTCGTGGAATGCCGTCGGCACGTCGGGGGACTGTGCGAGGCGCTCGGCCAATGTCCACGCGTCTTCGATCGCCATGCCCGCACCCTGGGCGAGATATTGCAGGGTCGGGTGGGCGGCGTCGCCGAGCAGCGTGATACGCCCGAAACTCCAACGATCGACTGGGTCACGGTCGCGCTGCACCCACATGCGCCATTCGTCGATCTTTCCCAGGAGCGTGTCGACCTGCTCGCAGACGCCGGAGAAGTGTTCGTGGAGCTCCTCGGTGTCGCCGAAGACGTTGGCGCCGCGCTGGAACCGGTGGCTGTGGAAGATCGCGCCCATGTTGAACAGCTCGCCTCGGCGCAGTGGGTAGTGCGCCATGTGTAGGTCGGGGCCTGCCCACAGCACAACCGAGTTGCTGCGGAGGTGTTCAGGGACTTCCGTCATCGGCAGCACCGCCCGATAGGCGACGTGTCCGGTGATGCGGGGTTCACCATCGCCCAACACGATGCCGCGTACCCCGGACCACACGCCGTCGGCGCCGATCAGTGCGGTGCCGGTGAGTACCTGGCCCTCGTCTGTGTGTGCGTGCACGCGGTCGGGAGTCTGCTCGACGCTGACGATCTTGCACCCGGTCTGTAGTCGTACCTGGGGTTGGGCACGACAGGCCTCGGTGAGTACCGCGTGCAGATCAGCGCGGTGAATAGTGGCGTACGGATAGCTGAATCGCTCACGGAACGCGGCATCCAGCGGCAGCCGGTAGACCTCGCTGCCGTCCATGGCGTCACGGAGGATGAGGTTCTCCGGAAAGAACGCGATTTCGGTCACGGCGTCGAGCACGCCCAGCCGGTCGAACATGCGCATCACGTTCGGGCCGACCTGCAGGCCCGCGCCGACCTCGCCGAACTCGGCGGCCTGCTCGACCAGGTGGACCGAGCGGCCGGTCTTGGCTAGCGCGAGCGCGGTGGACATTCCACCGATTCCGCCGCCGATGACGATGATCGGGTCGTCAGTAGGCACGACGAATCCCCTTTCTACTCAGATGGTTACGGGTGTCTGGTTTGCGGGGACAGGCTGGACACCGAACTGGCCGGTCTCCATCGGCTGCGCCGCGGCGAGGCCTGCTGCGGTGAGTCGGAAGGTGCCCTTGCTTTCGCACAACCAGGCGAGATAGCCCTGTGGTACGTCTTCCGTCGGTCCCCAGTGGGTGACTGACTTCGGTGTCCACGCCAGCTGACCCGGTGAGGTCAGTGCACCGTAGGCGCCGGGGCCGCGGAAGTAGAAGATCAGCTCGTCGAAGTCGGCGTTGTGGTGTATCGGTGGCCGGGCGCCGGGACGGGCGCTGAGCGTGTAGAGCAGCAAGTCCTGATCGGTGGTCTCGGCGAAGGACCCAGGAGGACCACCGTGTGGGAGGTAGGTCAGCGGCTGGATCGCAGTGAGGTTCAGCTTCCACACTGGGATCTGGCCGCCCAATACCGCGTCGATCGCGAGCGGGTCGTGGGGGACTGTATAGCGTGTAATGCCGTCGTAGGCCTTGACCAACAGTTCAGTTGGACCATCGACCCGCGAGCTCAACGAAGGATCCGGATGTGTGACGTCGCGTGACAGATTGAGCATGCCGAATGGCGCGGGGGGCTTCAACAGGAGCTGGCCGGGTGTTTCCACGATGACCCGCAGGGTAGGTGTCGAGACAGGCGCTACACGATATGCGACAGCACGCGGCAGGCATACGAAGTCGCCCGGTGCCGCACGCAGTGTGCCGAAATCGGTCACATAGTCCAGTTCGCCCTCTTGAATGAAGTGCAGCTCGTCGTTCTCGGCGTTGCGCCATGCAAAAGGTGTCGGCGCATTGCGGCCCGACACAGCGATACTGACCTCGTTGCGACTGGTCGCGATGACAGTCGGCGGAGCGGCCGGATCGTCGCGATCGGCCAGTTCGACATCGCTCAGGTCCAGGCGATGCGGGGCATGTGGCCCCCGCGCCTCGGTATAGGCGAAGATCGGGTGCGGGCGGGCGGTGACGCATATGTCGCCGTTGAACCCGTCGCGGCTCCACAGGTGAGGACTCGCTGGTGGCCCGGCATATCCGTTCTGCTGGCTGGACATCTCAGTTCCTTAGAAAGTTTTGGACGTAGCGATCAAGACAGGTCAGCCGACATTGGCGGGAAACGCGATCGGTGCAAGGAACTCGAGCGCGAGCGCTGCGGCTTGGTCGGATCCCGGTGGCTCGCAAATGTCGTAATGGCCGATCGAGAGTGTGCGCAGTTGCTTGGGTTCGCGCGCGTGGTCGTAGAGCGACTGGCATTCACTGAATGGGATAACGCCGTCATTAGCGGAGCCGATGATCAGTAGCGGCCGAGGTGCGAGCTGGTCGACCACGCGTTCGGGCCGGTATTCGAAACTCCGCTCAACTGCCTCGAGGGTGAACGTCAATTCTGGGCGTTCACCCACGCCCTCTCGGACCGACCGCGCAATTGCCTTACGCGACTCGTCGTTGTCCAAAATACGACCCGATGAGATACGTTGCGATAGACCGGTTTTCACCCGCTCTACCCGGTCTGCAGCGAACTCGGCCACTAGTTCGCCGTAGCTGCTGGCTGGCAGAGTCTCCCGCATGACCCTGCCCCAGTCCCCGAACGGCACCTGGGTGACGACTGCTTGCACCCGCTCGTCCACTGCCGCGGCCGAGATCGCGTTGGCGCCACCGAAACTGGTGCCCCACAGCACCACCCGACCCGGGTCCACCGTCGGCAGCGTGCTCAGGAACGTGATCGCATCGCGGACGTCTTCTACCTGCTCTGCTGGAATCACCTGGCCAGGTACCCCCTCGCTCGCCCCCAGGCCACGATGATCGAATACCAGCGCCGTGTACCCAGCCGCAGCGAAGAGCTCAGCAAACGGCGGAACGATCCACTCCTTCACCCCACGCATCCCGTTGCACAGCACCACCCCGGGCCCGTGATGGTCTATCGCGTCGCTCGGGGTGTAGATCACAGCGGACAGACGATGTCCGCCGCTGTAGAACTCGGCCGGGACGGTCGACACGGAATACTTCCGTGTTGGTGAGGTTACGGTGGTGTTCTCGGGACTCACAAGCACTCCGCATTCGCTCGATGGGTAACTGGCGTGACCAGCGTCGTTCCCGAGCAAGCGCAAGTCTGTGACTTAAGTCACGGATGGTGTGAAATGAACTCCTGACCGCTTGGAAACGGGCGGGCGATCGGTATCCAAACTGTTGCCGGCCAACTCATAGCTATGCTGCGAGGCGAGGAGGTGGAGTTCGATGGAGTACTCCTCGGCGAGTCTGTCGAGTGCGGTTCTGACTGCATGGTCTGAGAGTTTCCTGGCAGAACTGCCTGGCGAGACCCGCGACGTCCTGTTGCGTGACGCGACAACTGTAACCGTTTCCGCTGGCAGCGTGATCTATCAGCCGTTCGGACCTGCACGGCTTGCTCTGTTGCATCGAGGCCAGGCACGAGTGAAGGTGCTGGCCAAGAACGGGCGAGCCGCGACCATCCGGTATGCGGGACCTGGTGACCTGATCGGGCTGCCCTCGGCAATCGCCAGTGGAGCGAACGAGACTGCCGAAGCCGTCACCGATTGCCAGGCATCCATGCTCAATGTAGCGACCGTTCGCCGGGTCGCGAGTACCGATGCTCGCGTGGCGTGGCTGTTCGCGCATCGGCTTGCCAAGATTGTCTTCGAAGTGGTCGAATTCCTCAGCGATGACGTTTTCGATACTGTGCAGCAACGTGTCAGTCGTCACCTTCTCGATCTCGCCGCCAACTCACCTGACGGCTTGATCGTCGGAGTTGACCAGCAAGTACTCGCCGACTCTATCGGTTCGGTGCGGGAAGTAGTGGCACGGGAACTGAAGAAACTCCGTGATTCCGCTATAATAGAGCGTCATCCTGACGGTCTACGAATCAACGCACCCGAACGACTGCATCGTATTGCCGATAATGCCGGAAATTCAGAACTAGCAACTTAATCCGGAGATCCAGAACGGCTGGAAAGCCGCCAGTTAATCAACTCTTCAAGGAGCTTGGATGGAGGAATTTCATCGACGAGGACGTATAGAAAAAGTTAAGGCCCTAGCGATTTTTGTGGTGGCAATGTTTACTTCTGGAATTATAATTGGACTTGTACGCAATACGCCGAGAATTGACGCCGCGATAATGGTTGCCCTGGTCGCGGTACTGGGCGGCTACGTATTTCTATCTGTTATCCGACGCAGGCGCTGAAGCATCACTCAATACGCCGATTTCCCGTAAATCCAACCAAGATGAATATTGCCACTATGACCATTGTTGCGATTAGGATCAACGGAAGAGTTATCAGGATCCCGGAAACGCCCGCTGCAATGAACAAAGTCAACGACACCGCCGTGACAATCCGCTCTGCTGTGTCGAAACCATCTGTCGCGATCAGAAACAACGCCATCCCGAGCGCGAACAGGATTCGGCCAACCACGATCACGTAAACAGTGGCCGAGTCGGCCCCGCGGTCGGGTGGGACATTACTTGCTCGGTACTTACGGCTGTGATGATGATGCCAGCAACCAGCAGAGCGTGCGCGTGCGCGTAGCCACCTCGACCGAGCCGAGCTGGGTCGTGCGATCGAGACGTGCGAAACGCGGCGGCGCCGGATCTGCGGGCGAAGTACAGCCACCAGAACCCGAAGGGCTCCGCAAACATCACAGCAAGTGGAACCAATGAATCGAGCGTGATCGGCAACTCGGCGAAAACCCGGCCGGTAGCGAGAACAGATTCTCCGAGTGCATGATCAGAATCAGTCGGCTCTGCCTCCTATCAAGCCCGGTTTGTTGAACACCCACGGACGTGTCGACCGTTGACGTCCTTCCGGCCTGCTTCACTTGGCAATCTACTGAGCATCGCTTGCATTGCGGCCCGACGCCTTGTGCGCGGCCATCGCCGCGACGAAGGCCCGATGTGTGCCCGGTCCGGGTCGACACCAAGACGGCTTGGGTGCAGAACAGGTGGGCACCGTCGGTCCCGGCGAGCTGGGCGATCGGTCATCAGGCCGGCGAAGTCATCGAGGGGGAGACTGCTCATGGACGATCGGCTGAATGACGCGATGGATCAGCTCTGGCCGACCGTCGGCCCAAAGCATATGACTTAAGTCACAGACCGTCGGGCTTCCATGATCCAGGCTGTGTCATCGCAGCCATACCTGATCAGGTCCGCATCGCAGATGGCAACCGCGAGCCCCACTACGAAAGTGGTTCATTCAATGATGAGCGCGTAGGTCCTTCGACGACGCTTCCACACCAAGCGCCGGCGCGGGGCGATGAGAGCGTGCCTCGGCGACAGACCGATGACATGGCTGGATTTCCATCCCAGACGAGGAATATGATGCCTGACACTTTCGGATCGATGGACGCAGCGGCGTTGCAACGCCTGTTCGATCGCGACGCCATTCGCGAACATCTCGACCACTTCGCATACTGCGTCGATGACAAGCGCTGGCGGGACTGGGAGAATTGCTTCACCGAGACGGCGACAGTAACCTTCCCCTTCGCGGCGTACGAGGGGCGATACGGGCTCGCCCAGTGGGGCGAAACGGCTCTCGCCCCATTCCAAGCGACCCATCACCTCAGCTCTAACCTCGCGATCACAATCGCGGGTGATGACGCCGAGGTGCGCTCGAAGCTACTGGCCGCCCACGTTCCTCAGTCCGAACACACCGATAACCATTTCGACATCGCCGGAACGTATCACTGGCGCCTGGTGCGAACCCCGGATGGTTGGCGGATTCAATCGCTGCGTCTGGACATCACCTACACCAATGGCCTCGATGAGACCGGCCTGGCCGGGTAGACCAGCCATATCCCACCAGCTGTCCAAACACAACAGGCGCGAGAGTGCCTCGGACCGATCCCAAACGACCCCACCGTACATCGGAGTACAAATGACAGACACCTTCGTCACCAATGATTCGCTGGGTACTCCCGATTCCGGCAGCAGCTCTGCCCCGGGACGCCCCAGTCGCCTCCACAACAAGCGGGTCCTGATCGCTGGTACCGGTGGAGGACAGGGTGCGGCCGCACAGGCGCCTCGCCAGCTACTGACAAGGCAGTTGACGCTGCAGGGCGCGAATACATGATGAGTCTGCATCTGATTCAACGGCCCGGCACTGGCGAGGACACCGCTGCGCTGGCACTTTATCTGGCATCCGACGAATCCAGCTGGGTAACTGGCCAGAACATCTGCATCGACGGCGGCTGGACCGCAGGCTACCGATGACAGGAGACCTGACATGACCTTCACTGACGACGAGATCAACTTCATGCGCACTCAACCCCTCGCACGAATCGCAACGGTTGGCCCCGATGGACAGCCCGATGTTGTGCCTGTCGGATTTACCTTCGACGGGACTTACATCATCATCGGCGGCGCGAACCCGACTACGACCCGGCGTCACCGAAATGTCCTCGCCGGCAATGACAAGATAGCGCTGGTTATCGATGATCTTGTGTCACAACAACCGTGGACGCCGCGGTTCCTGAGAATCTACGGAACTGGCCAAGCAGTCGACACAGTGCAGCCGCACTTACAGATCCGGCCCGAGATCTCCTGGAGTTGGAATCTCGGCGGCCTGCCGCTCGCCCAAGCGGGCGCGATACCTCCACGCAGAACCGTCCATCATCGCTGAGAGTTGAATCTGGCGTGGAATATTTGAGATCCGCTTCTGGTACACATTCGGTGGTCGTGCCCGCATTCGGGCGTCTTAATCGGTCCCCGTTGACGAGATGAAGCGGTCTCTTTTGCGGGGGCCGGTCAGCGATTGCCGACGGCTACTGCGAGTCGACCGAGTCGTGGCGGCGGGGTGCCCTCGGCGTAACCACCCCGATGCTTGCCGTCGGTAACAGATGCACCGGAATCGCCATGGCCTACAAGCTGATCAAGGCCAGAGGGTGCAAGGTCGACACGCCCGAACTGGTTGCCCTCCTCCGCGCTGGTGCCCTGTTTCACAAATGCAAATCGCTAGAACGCCCCGCGGTTAACCTCGATGTTTCGCCGGGCCTTCGGCCCGGCATGATCGGGTTCGGATTGGCCGTTTGCTGCTGATCAGCGGCTTTCGGGCAAATCCGGGTGGCCCGGTCAGCGGGTTGGCTGCCGGGTTCCACGGGCCCGGAGTGGTTGTCCTTCCTGGATGTTGGAGCGGGTTGGTGCTGGTCAGCCGGGTTGCAGGCGGTTGAGCGCGGTGACCAGCAGTCTGGTGTGCGGGTGGTGGCTCGGTAGTCGCAGCCAAGTTCGGCGGGCGTGGCGGATGACTCGGGCAGGTAGTGAGAACAGATGCAGGCGAGGGGTTTTCGGTTCCCACCGGCGCGCGTATGTGTCAGGCAGAGCGATGGTTTGCAGCCACGCGGTCAGATCCAGCGCGATTGCGGTGATCGCCGTCCAGATCCTGTTCTGGTCTTTGACGTGTTCTCGCGCCTCTGCTGGGGTTGCGTGGAACATCGGTCTCGTGGACGGCGCGGGCCTCGCCGCGTGTGCGTCGCAGACCGGCCACCCGCCAAGGCAGTGAACCTCGATGTGCCGGAGGGAAAAGCGATCGACTCCGCAATCGCGTGAACTTACCGTTCAGCCATGTCCGTCAACGGTTTCAGCATCGGTAACGTGATTCTGCGCTCCCCTCGCATGGGCGACGAGAAGGTCGTACGAGCAGCCCACCACGTGATGGCTGCCGAGGACGGCTTCGACTTCGCTCTCGGTCTGGAACCTGCGATGGACTGGAAGCAGTACCTCAACGTGCTCAAGGACTACCGTCAGGGCCGTACTTGCCGGACAGCATCGTTCCCGCGACCTTTCTGATCGCCACCGTCAACGACGAAATCATCGGCCGCGCCGACATCCGGCACACGCTCAACGACTACCTGGCTCGCAGAGGCGGGCATATCGGTTACGCCGTCCTTTCTCTGCGGGTGCCCGGAGAGTGAGGCCCGGTTCTGAGAAAGTCTGTGCAGCTCAGCGGCTTCTGGGGAAGGGTAACAGATCACGACAGGTGTGGTGCTGGATCTGCGGAGTGGCGAGGTCTAGCTGGTTTGCGCCACCTGGAAGGGGCGAACTCGGTACTCCTCGATCTGTTTCGTTCGGGATCGGCACGGGCACGCCGGTCGTCGTGAGGAAGGATAGGCCGACAGGGTCGAGAATGGCGCGTGGACGACGTGCGGTAAACAGTCGCTCAGTCCGGCTGTTCGGCAATAGCTTTCGCTCGCGGGGTGTTCCGTGGGCCTGTATTCTGATCTGGCTTCAGGTCGCCGCTCGCGAACCATCATTGGGGGGGATTGGTGGATATCACTGTCCGGGTTGATGCGCCGGCGATTCCGCAGGAGCTGACGTCACTGTGGCAATGGCTTGTGGCCGAGGATGAGTTGCGCGGTCGGATACAGGTGGTCGACTCAGTCCCCGAGCCCGGAACGCTGGGCGCGATCACCGACACCCTCATCGTCGCAGTCGGAACGGGCGGCGCAGCCACGGTTGCCGTGCGAGCGTTGTCTTCAGCGTTGATCGTCTGGCTGCAACACCGATCCGGTGACGTCTCGGTGAAGGTGGCCAGGTCCGACGGCTCCACACTCGAGTACAGCGCGACCAACGTGCACGCCATGTCACTACCGCAGATCGAGGCCGCTGCAACGGATTTGGCGCGCGCATTGGGTTCCATCGATGAGCCCGAGTGAGGTGGCCGAGCCGAGAATTTCGGCGCTGGGGCTGAGTTCGTCGGGCACCCGGGTGCTGCTTGTCGGGTGTGGCAGTTTTGTTGACGGCTCGGCGCTGCCGGACGTGCCGTCGGCGGCCGCCACGATCACCGATTTGGCGCACGCGCTGACCGGCCGGTGCGGAGTTCGCCCGGAGAACGTGACGACTGTCGTCGACCCGCCGGACCCGATGTGTGTGGACACGGCGTTGGTGGAAGCAGCGCAGCAGGCCAGCGATGTGCTGGTGTTCTACTACGTCGGCCATGGCCTGCTCAGCGCCGGTAACAGTCTGTATCTGGCCACGCAGGCGACTCAGAATCTTACTGAACTGCGGTACAAGGCTTTTCCGTTCCAGGCGGTTCGTGAGATTGTCGGCGACTGTCCCGCGCGCTCGATCGTCGTGGTCATGGACTGTTGTTTCGCCGGGCGCGCCCGCGGCTCGGTCGCTGCAACACCTACGGAGGCGTTGCAGCTGACAACGACCGGCGGCACATATCTGCTGACGGCGGCCTCAGCGACGCAACAGGCGCTCGCCCCGGAGGGCGCGCGCCACAGCGCGTTCACCGGGGCGCTGCTGAAGTTGCTCGACGACGGTGATGCGGCTGAACCGGCCATGATCACCCTGGACAGCGCCTACCGACATCTCCAACGGCTGCTGCCACGACACAACATTCCCGCGCCGCGCCGCCACACCAGCGGTAATGCCGGCGAATTGATTCTGGCTCGCAACCCGGCTACTGCGGTTGCCATCCCCCGAGTCCGTATCTCGGGCATCGACGAGAGCGGCGTCGGTGACGCGCCGTGCCCATACCGGGGGCTGGATGCGTACACGGCTCAGGATGCCCGGTACTTCCACGGCCGGGCTGACCTGACCGCCGAAATCCTCGACGAGCTTGCCGATTTCACCGCCAGCGATGGCCCAGTGATGATGGTCGGCGTGTCCGGGGTCGGCAAGTCGTCATTGCTGCAGGCCGGGCTGCTGCCGGCTATCGGCCGCGGAGAGCTGCCAGTCCCCGGCTCGCAACGGTGGCCGCACCTGACTATGACCCCGGGCGAACATCCGGTCGCAACGCTCGCGGCTCGCCTGCGCGGCCACCACGATCATGATGCTCTCGCCGCAGAACTCCGCACGGATGCGACTCAGCTCGGCGCAATCATCACTGAAGCTGTCCGGGACTTGGCCCCCGAAGGTCCGGCCCGACGTCTGTTGCTGGTGATCGACCAGTTCGAGGAGCTTTTCACCGCCTGCACCGACGAGGAGGAACGCCAGACGTTCGTCACGGCCGTATGCTCGGCTGCAGGGTCGGCGGCGGTGGTGATCGTGTGCCTACGGGCCGATTTCTACCCACACTGTCTGGCCTATCCACCGTTGTTCGACGCCGTCAAAAACCGGCAGATTCCGGTCACCGCAATGCCCACTGAACAGCTGCGGATGGCGGTCGAGGAACCGGCCCGCATAGCGGGGCTGACACTCGAAGAGGGGTTGACCGACCGACTGCTGCACGATGCCGCTGGTGGCCGCGACCCAGCCGCTGCCAGCCTGCCGCTGTTGTCGTATGCGCTGCAGTTGACCTGGGCCCGACGCGAGAATTCGCTGCTTACTCTCGCTGGTTACCAAGCCACCGGCGGGATTTGGGACGCGGTCACCCGCCAAGCCGACCTCGCCTACGACGGCCTCACCCCACACCAACAGCGCGCCGCCCGGACCCTGCTGCTGCGCATGGTGCACATCGGAACCGACACCGATGACACTTGCCGCGCGGTCGACCTCACCACCCTGACCGCCGAATTCCTCGGCGACACCACGGCTTTCGACGCCGTTCGCGACGCCCTTGCCGCCCGCCGACTGATCACCGTGGATGACAACGCGGTCGCGCGCCTGTCCCACGACGCGCTGCTACGCGCATGGACTCGGCTGCGTCGCTGGATCGACGAAGACCGCAACGGTCTGCTTCTGCGACAGCAACTCGCCGACGACGCCCAACAGTGGCGCGACAGCGACCGCGATCCCTCTCGCCTGTACCGCGGTGCTCGCCTGGCCACTGTCGAGGCCCACATCGGACACGCTCAGCTCGGCACCGTGACCACCGAATTCCTTACCGCATCACGGATTGAACGCCACCGGCTGCACCGGCGGTCCGTTATCACGCGCTCCGTCCTCGCCATGCTACTGGTGGTCGCGGTCACCGTTTCGATCGTAGCCACCATCGGATTCCGCGCTGCGACCACCGCCCAACACCGGGCCGACGCCAGTGCCCGCCGCGCCGTAGTCGAAAAGCTCCGTTCGCAGGCCGCCGCGATGCTGGCTCAAGATCAGCCCGGCGGCGATATCCGCGCCATCAAGCAGGTCCTCGCCGCCCACGCTCTCAGCCCCGACCCGGAAACCGTCGACGCGATGATCGACATCCGCTACCGCCGCCGATACCTGCAGAAGGTCATACCAACGTCTAATGTGGTTCACGGAGTCGCCGTCAGCCCAGACGGCACCCGCATCGCCTCCGGGGGAGACCGCAGCATCCGGCTGTCGGACACGCGGACGGGACGTCAGATCGATCCCCCGCTGGCCGGTCATACCGCCGCAGTAACGAGTGTGGCGTTCAGTCACGATGGCGCTCTGCTAGTCTCCGCAAGCCGTGACAACACCGTGCGGATCTGGCATACCGGCACGGGCCGCCAGATCGGTGAGCCGCTCAGCGGACACACCGCCTGGGTGAACAGCGTCGCCTTCAGCCCCGACGACACCCGCATCGCCTCCGGAAGCGATGACGGCACAATCCGGATCTGGGATGCGAGCACCGGCCATCAGATCGGGCCGCCTATCGCCGGGCAAGCCCGCTCGGTGAACAGCATCGCGTTCACCCCCGATGGCACCCACATCGCTACGGGCAACGCGGACGGCACGGTGAGCATTTGGGACAGTCGAACCGGCGAACGCCTCCAGGTCGTTTCAGCAACGGCCGAAGGCTCCGTGGAGACTGTCGCATTCAGTCCGGACGGGACCCGCATTGCTTCCGGAAGCGATGACGGCACAATCCGGATCTGGGACGCGAGCACCGGGAGCCAGATAGGGCCGCCCCTCGGCGGTGACCTCGGTATCGTGTTTGGTGTCGCCTTCAGCCCGGACGGCAACTACCTGGCCTCGGGAAGCTCGGACAGTACCGTCCGGGTCTGGGATCCCCGGACCGGCCAAGCGATCGGCAGCCCCCTCATCGGCGACACCGCCAGCGTCTTCAGCGTCGTGTTCAGCCCCGACGGCACCCACATCGCCTCCGGAAGCTGGGACAGCACCATCCGGATCTGGGACCTCCCCATTGTCCAGCAACTCGATCAGCCCATCCCCGGAGAACTCGACGCGGTGGCTACGGTGGCTTTCAGCCCTGACGGCACCCGCCTCGCCACCGGCAACGCCGACAACGGAGTATGGCTGTGGGACCCCCACACCGGTCACGCCTTAGATCAACTGAACGACAATCCCGACATACCCGGCCCAGTAAACAGCCTGGATTTCACCCGAGACGGCAAGCGCATCGTGTCCGGCAGCGCTGACACCACTATCCGCGTGTGGGACATCCACACACTTCGAGAGATCGGCCCGCCCCTCACCGGACACGACGACCAGGTGAGCAGTGTCGCGTTCAGCCCCGACGACACCCGCATCGCCTCCGGAAGCTGGGACCGCACCATCCGCACATGGGATGTACACACCGGCCAAGAAATCGGCCCACAGATGACCGGGCACACCGACCGCGTGTACAGCGTCGCGTTCAGCCCCGACGGCACCCGCCTGGCCTCCGCCAGCGGGGACAGTACCGTCCGGATATGGGACGCTCAGACCGGGCAGCAACTCGGCGCACCGCTGAAAGGCCATACCGGTGTAGTACTCTCAGTGGCCTTCAGCCCCGACGGCACCCGCATCGCCTCTTCCTCGAGCGACGACACCATCCGGATCTGGGACACCCGCACCGGTCAGCAGATAGGCCCACCACTGACCGGGCACAAGGGCTTCGTGAGAACGGTCTCGTTCAGCCCGGACGGCTTCTACCTCGCCTCCGGCGGAGCCGATCACACCGTACGGCTGTGGGACGCACGCACCGGCCGTCAGCTCGGTCCACCACTGACCGGGGACACAGCACCGCTCTGGGGCGTCGCATTCAACCCCGACACGACCTTACTCGCCACCGCAGGGGGAACAGACGGACAAGTCAGACTGTGGCCGATATACCGACCGGTCCCTGAAGGTCTGTGCACCATCTTGACTTCCAACATTACCCCCGGTGAGTGGAACGACTGGGTCTCACCCGACATCCCCTACATCAAACTGTGCCCCGATCTTCCCGGCTGAGCTCACCGGTAAGCACGGTTTCCATACTCAGCTACGCACCGGTCGCGGTGATCACCGAAGGAAAGACGACCAATTCCGCTGCATACCAGCGAACAAGCCAACACAGCCAGCTCCGCTTCCAGCTCAGAGATACGTTTACACGCCGCTGCCAGCTCGTCGGCCTCCACGCTGGGCACCCCGTCGCGGATTCCCGCATCGACAAGCGCTTGGGCCTTCCATCGAAACGACGTGGCCTCCGATATGCCTGTCTCCGAGGCGATCTCAGCGACAGGCTCACCATCACGCAGCCGCGCACACACTGGACGACGCACGGATGACGAGTACGACTTCGGCACAGTGACCTCCTGATGATCACTTTGCCTCAGCTCTTACATCGACGGACCACTTCCAGGGGGCCGCATCACCCGGACCGAAATCATGGGGTCAGGTCAGTCGTTCTAGAAAATCTTCAGTTACGTTGAGCGCCTGTTCGTTTCGGGATTCACGGACAGTTACATGTGAACCATCTCGATATTGAGACGTGTGGGGATGTATTTCGACCGGCGGACTCGACTACCCAGAGGGCGGCCTACGCCAGCGCCTGACTTGGCGGTCCGCCCCAGAGCCACGCGTGGATCTCGACAACCCACCGAGCCCAGCAATATTCTCTTTCGCGCAGCGGCCGTGGGGTTCGAAGTCGGTGGCGCGAAGCCATAGAGCGATCTGCGTCGCCCGCCAGCGCCGTAGTGTCGGACGCCGCGACTTGCAGGACGACAGCGCGGACAAGCCCTCAATCGTGCGTTTGGTCGTACGGTGGTCGGCCGGAGATGGCATTGCTGCGGAGTCCTTACAGGACCACGACAACTGGAGGGTCAACGGCACCCGCAACGGGGTCCAAATCGAAGTCATCGTCGCTCCCGACGGCTCAGTCGTGACCGGCTAGCCCATCGGCGGTGATGGGGTAGTCAGGAACGACGCGAATGGCAACCCGATCAACCCACCACCGAGCCGCCCCGCCGTCCGTCTCACCGTCCACTGGTGGAAGCACGTTAACTTCGTCTCGAACTGCAACATCGTTCGGTGGGCGCAGCGGGGTTCGAACCGCCAACCGCTAGTGTGTAAAAGCGGGCCGAATCGTCCGACCGGCACTGGCCCATCCTTTTATCCGAGGTAAGAGGAATATTCATGTCCGCCCAGTATTGCCGCGTCCGTCCCATATCGGCGCGTTTAGAGACACCGTAGGGATACTCGCGGGGCGCCCGGAAGTGAGCCGAGCTCGAGCCCGCCGAATCTGTCGGTGCCCAAATGCATCGGCGCCTGCCGATCATGATTCGGCCGCGATCGGTGGCCAATCCGCTGGTTCGATATTCGCAGGTTTCCCCCCTCCGCTTTCGTCCCAATCGAACTCAGGAGACGGCGGCCCCCATTGCCGTGGCGCGGTGAAATCGATCCGTTCAGAACCGAAATCGGTGGCTACGAAGCGGGTTTGACCCACAAATGCAACGTAGCTGAACCAGGTGTCACTGTGGAAGGTGGCCCTGCCGAACCAAGCGGCGTCGATGAAGGTCGCTCTGCTGAAATCGGTGTCACCGTTGAAGGTCGCGCTGATGAACTCGGTGTCACCGTTGAAGGTCGCGCCACCGAACATAGCTTCACCGAAACCTCTTTGGTGCACAAGGACATGACACGGCGGGCGTCGGGCGTGGCCGCCGGGAGTTCCGTTGCGGCCACGACCAGGGTGACCAGATCCGGTGCTATGGACACGCCCACCGGTGCGGACGTACGCACGGACCAAGTCCGGATCGCGGCCCCAAGCTATTCCAGGTTGCAGTGGCACCGGCTCAAGGATGGTGTGGGCGGCGGTGGCTTCGTTGAAGCTGCTGGTGGCCAGTAGTTGCCGCAGCAGGGAGCGGCGTGCGCGTGCAAGTACGTCAGCGACGGCGTCGGGGTACATGTCGTCGGCGGGGGTCTCGGTGGCGAGTTCACCGAAGCTGCTGACGGCCAATACACGAGACGAGTGCGGAGACGGCATCGCCGCCAGGCCGGTGATCTTCACACGAGTGGTTCACCCGAACAGACCGGATCCCTACCACCCGTGCCCCAGCGCGACCAGGCACGCCGCACCTCTTCTGCCGTCCCGCACACGATCTCGGTCGAACCGCCGCGCGCTCAGCCCAGCGTGGACGTCGCGTGGCCCGCGATGTGCTCCAGATCCACATTCTGCGGATAGACCTGGGAGTACGTGTCGATAGACGCCTCCACCTTCCCGGCGCCCGGCGCCATGCCCATGCCGGTGATCACGTTGTCCGGCATGCCGACCACCGTGGTGCCTTCGATGCGTTGTGACTGTCCGCTGGTCAGGCCGGTGTTGACGTTCCGCCAATTTACGGTGACGTAATAGGCCCCGCAGGAGTCCCCGCTCTGCGTGATCTTCACCCGAACACCGAACACACCGGACTGAGGCTGCGGCACGGTCTCGGCATTGATGATCGCGGCACAGTTGGGACCCGGAACCCGTGTGAGGGTGGGGGTGAACCGGGCAACCGGATCGGTAGAGTTGGCACCAGCAGTCCCGGCGAACCCGCTCCACGCGGCCACCATCGCCGCCGCGACCACACCCGCACGGAACGTGAACTGTTGTAGGGAAGCGTTTTTCAGGCTCATGCTAGTCTGTCGTCCTGCGTACGGATGGCGTTATGGCTTCCCGAGCCCCCAATCTCAGGGGCTGGCCAACGCCCGGCGCAAGGTGAGGCCTTGGCGGCGGTGCGACACCACATGCGAACTCCCGGCCCCGCAATCGAGACCTTCGCCATCGAAACAGTCCTGGTGCCGGTCAAACTGGTTCGCGACACTAGTGCCATCCGTAGGCGGCCACCCCAACTACCTCGATGTCTGCAGATGTCGCCGCAGATCCGCAGTCACGAGGCCGAGGCAATCGCGGAGATCGAATCACGTGTCGCCGACCTAGCCGGGTCTACAGGCTGGGCCATTGACCAGTTCTGGAATCCGAATATTCTCAAGGCCGTCGCCATTCGATCGCGTCGCTCGAGTCTGTACGGCGCCGGGTCGGAATCGGGAACCTTCGACTACTTCACCCAGGTGATCAACGGCCAAGAAGGCGCCAGCCGCACCGACTACCAGCCCAGCGAGGACGACAACGTCACCGTCGCGGGCGTGGCCAGTGCGAAAGGCGCACTTGGTTATTTCGGCTACTCCTACTTCGAAGAGAACACCGACAAGCTGCGCGCGGTCGAGATCAACAGCGGCAAGGGCTGTATCGCACCGTCGGTACCGACCGCTCAGGACGGCAGCTACAAGCCCTTGGCCCGTCCGCTGTTCATCTACCTCACCGACACCGCCTTGAAGAAGCCACAGGTCGAGAAGTTCGCCGAGTTCTATATCAACAACAACGCCAAGATCGTCGACGCGGCCGGATTCATACCGATGACCAGCCCCCAGATCTCCCAAGCCCGCGCAGAACTCGCCGACATCATCGAAACCACCGGAAAATAACCGGCCCTGCAGTCCCTGCCTCGATGCCCGGTGTCGACCGTGCGGTCGACACCGCTGGGCATGGACGCGCAATCCGCAACGCACCGTACTCACGGTGTGTGCGACCGCGAGCGCCCCGCTGGCTGGGAGTCCGTGTTCGAAACCGACAGAGTGGTGTGGGTGAAGCAGCCGTCATAGGCGCTGTCCGGTTGCTACCAGCAGCTCGATTCGCTTGGCCGCCACCGCGGTTCGCCCGGTCAGCCGCCGCGAAGCACTGGTAAGACCTTCCTGGATTTCGCAGGCGTCGATCATGACGATCAGCCCATCCACCGGGAGCCGGGTTTGCAGATGTCATCGAACGCGCTGTGCTCCAACGGAAACGGATAGTGCCACGGCAGCAAACTCTGCCGTGCGGCTTGGCCGTAAGATGCGGCGGTGTCGGTTGGCCGACGGTGAGTGGAGGCATTGCGATGAGTGATGAGAGCGAGCTGTGGCGGCACAACCTCAGGCAGCTGATGTTCTTCGTAGAGGTCGCACGGGGACAATGTCGAAGCCGCCCCCGCCTCCACGGGGGTCGCGGAGAAATCGACCAAGGAAGGCTTGCGGCAGGGAGTATTCCATCACCTATTGGAAGAGCACCAGCGGAAGACGATCTACAGTCCCCAGCTGCGTGACATCGTCAAGCCTGTACTGGACGCCGTTCTCGTGTTCCTCGACAAGTCGCTCACGACTCCGCAACTGCTGGTGCAGAGTCTTGGTGAGATCGATGCGCTCGCGCGTGACGCGATCAAATCCATCGACAACATGACCGACGAAGAGGAGGTCGAGCAGGTTGTCGAAGCGTTCGAGACCCGATATCTCGCGACGTTGGCCACCACGCTCTCGGCCCACTCCACACTCGCTCAGAAGCTCGCCGTGCGAAAGGCTGGCGACGGTGAGTACTTCGACGTGGGGCGGTACGTCTTCGCCCGGGATCCCGGGCCGGGCAGGGTGCATTCCGCCGATCTGAACAAGGCGATGGACAGTGGATCCATCTCACTCAGTATCAAGCGTGGCATGGTGTCGTACGAGCGGTTCCCGCCGATCCAGATCATGACCTACGGGCAGTGGTTCGCTTACATCCACGCGATCTGGGACGAGTGGTATCGACCGCGTCTTGCTGCAGCGTACTCACGGCGGCTCGGTGAGGATTTCCTGAAGAACGACATCAAGAGCGCGTTTATGGGAGAACTGAACAAGATCCGAAACGACGTCATCCACAACAAATCTCGCGTCAAGCAGAGCACAACAAACAAGATCCTCGACTGGGCCACCAGCGACGGTCTCGTGGGGATGACAACCGAGCGGATGAGCGGGCTGCGAACGATGTTTCCCCGCGACGAGCTCCTGACCCCACCCGTCCACAGCGCCGCCCCGAAAACGCAGAACATGCCATGGACGGCGGACGTCCAGCTGATCGATTCCGTAAAGCGACGCCTCGCTGACGGGGGCCTGTCCAAGCGTCAACAGAAGGATCTCGGGGACGAGATGCTTCGACTCTGGCTGGCGGAGAACCCGGCTCCGGACAGTCGCTCGCCCGCTTGATCGGTTCGGCGGCTCGCCAAGTGCTGTCGCCTGTCCTCGACGACAACGATGGGCCTGCATCACCATGTTGTTACGCTCGACATAGATGCTCTGTCGGCGGGAGAGCTGAACGCGGCGGTGTAGCACGAGAGGCAGTCTCGCCTGTGGTCGACGCCGGGGCCGAATGAGGGGGAGTTGACCGGTGCAACGCCTGGAATTGAGTTCTGTGGACGGTATCTGGCTGGACTTCGCGGTCCACCACTGCACGGTCGAGCCTCCACTGGGAGTGGTGCTGTTGGTGCATGGCATCACGGTGGATATGGACGAGGGCGGGGGCATGTTTGTTCGGTTGGCGCAGCAGTTGGTGTCGCAGGGGTTCGATGTCGTGCGGTTCTCTTTCCGAGGGCACGGTGCGAGCGGTGGAACTCAGCAGGGGGTGACGATCGCTGGTGAATGCCTGGATCTGCAGGCCGCGGTGACCGCGGTCCGCGAGCGATTCGCTGGGCAGCGAATGTCGATTGTGGCGGCGAGCTTCGGTGCTGTGTCGACGGCGCTGTCGCTGTCGTGGCTCGATGATCTGTATCGGCTGGTGCTGTGGAATCCGGTGCTGGATCTGCGGCGCACGTTTCTGGTTCCGGAGTTGGCGTGGGGCGAGGAGAATTTCGGCGCTGTTGGGCAGAAATGTCTGGCCGACAACGGTTTTCTGCTCGTTGACGGTGAGTTCCAGCTCGGCCGTGTCCTGTTCACTGAGTTCGTGCATTACCGGCCGCTGGATGACTTCCATGCCGCAGACGTGCCGACGCTGATCGTGCAATCATCGGGGAGATGATGGCCAAGTGGATCTCCTCGCATCGGGATCTGCCGATGCTGCTGAACCAGTGGGCGAACGTGGTCCGGTGGGAGATGAGGCCGCGAATGTTTCTGCGCACCACCGAGTTTTTGTGGCAGGAAGGCCATACCGCGCATGCTGATGAGGAGCAGGCGCGTGAGGAGATGATGCTCGCGTTGGGCATCTATGAAGAGGTGGCGCGTGAGTACGCGGCGATGCCGGTGGTGCCGGGTGAGAAGACGGCCGGTGAGCGGTTCGCGGGCGCTGTTTCGACGGTGACGATCGAGTCGATGATGCGTGACGGCAAGGCGCTGCAGGCCGGTACATCGCATTACATGGGCACGAATTTCTCGGCCGCGTTCGGTATCCGTTACGCCAGCGCTGATGGGCGAGAAGTGTTGTGCCACACCACGTCGTGGGGGATGAGTACCCGAATGCTCGGCGGTATCGTGTTGACGCATGGCGATGATCGGGGTTTGGTGCTGCCGCCTCGGCTGGCGCCGTATCAGGTGGTGATCGTGCCCATCACCCGCGGCGATGGTGCCGATGTGGTGGCGGCTGCCCATGCGCTGGCCGAGGGGTTGCGTGGTGCTGGTGTGCGGGTGCATGTCGATGACCGCGATCAGCTCAGTCCGGGATTCAAATTCAATGATTGGGAACTCAAGGGAGTCCCGGTCCGGGTGGAGTTGGGGCCGCGTGATCTCGCGGCCGGGACCGCGGTGTTGGTGCGTCGTCTGGGCGATCAGGGTAAGCAGTCGGTGCGGTTGGATACGTTGCCGCAACTGATGCCGGGCATCCTGGAAGAGTTCCAGGCGTTCCTGCTGGCTCGGGCCGCCGATTTCCGCGACACACATACCGCCGATGTCGAGGACTGGGCCGCGTTCGAGACCGGTGTCGCGACGGGATGGGTGCGAGCGCTGCATTGTGGGCAACCGGCTTGTGAGGACGACATCAAAGCGGTGACCTCGGCGACGCCGCGATGCGTGCCACTGGACGGGCCGCCGGAGACGGGACGGTGCGTGCGTTGTGGCTCACCGGCCATCTACGGCAAGCGGGTGATCTTCTCCCGCGCCTACTGAAACCGACGGCGGATCACCCTGAGTTCAGGGTGATCCACGTGGTCTTGAGGTCGGAGTATTTCTCCAGCACGGCAAGGCTTTTCGATCGTCCATACCCGGAGGGTCCCCGGCCACCGGCTGGCACCGTCAGGTCGTCGGCTTCGAACCCGTTGACCCATACCGTGCCGACATGCAGCCGTTTGGCCAGTCCTAGGGCAGTATCGAGGTTACGGGTCCAGATCGACGCTGCGATACCGGTTTCGAATCCGGCTGCGAGTTCGGCGGCGCGGTCGGGGCTGTCGACTTCCAGCACGGTCGCGACCGGACCGAAGACCTCTTCGGTGAGGATGCGGGCACGCGGTGCGGCGCCGGTGAGTAACGTCGGCGCGACGTACGCCCCGCTGGTAGGCGCTGCTCGGAAAGGTCCGCCGCGCAGGATCGTCGCGCCGTCATCCACGGCGGCGTCGACGAGGTCGGTCACGGTGCGTGCCGCTGCGGCGGTGATCATCGGCCCGATATCGGTGTCCCAGGTCATCGGGTCGCCGAGCACCAGGTCGTCGATGGCGTTACTCAGCGCGGCGAGGAGGTCGGTGGTGATGGCGCGTTCGACGAGGACGCGACTGATGCCGGTGCACATTTGCCCCTGGTTGAAGTAGGCGCCCCACACCAGGTTTCGAGCCACCCCGTCCAGATCGGGTGTGTCGGCGCAGACGATTGCTGTCGACTTTCCACCGACCTCGGGCCACACCCGTTTGGCGTTGCTGCTGGCGCTATAGGTCAGGAATGCGCGCCCAGCCGCCGGGGAACCGGTCACGCTCACAACGTCGACGCCCGGGTGCAGACCCAGCGCGGCACCGGTACGGCGCCCACCGGGCAACACGGCCAGCGCTGCGCCGGGAATGCCTGCAGTGTGGGCGAGTTCGGCGCAGCGAAGCACCGCGAGCGGGGCGTGCTCGGAGGGCTTGATCACCACGGTGTTGCCCAGTGACAGCGCGGGTGCGACCTCGTAGCCGAGTTGGGCGAGCGGGAAATTCCATGGTGTGATCGCTGCGATGACTCCGGCTGGCTCGCGAGCGACGAACGCCAGCGACTGTATTCCGGTGTCGGGGTGCGCGCCAGCGTGTTTGCCGATCGCTGCGGCGTACCAGCGGATTGCCCGCGCTACTCCGGTCACGTCGATTTCGAGGCAGTCCCGTACAGGTTTGCCGGTCTCCCAGCAGATCAGCACCGCCAGCTCGTCAGCGTGGGCTTCGATTGCCTCGGCCCAGCTAGTGAGCGCGGCTGAGCGTTCGGGCGGCGGTGTTCGTGGCCAGTCGCCGTGATCGAATTCGGTGCGAGCCGCCCGCACCGCGTCATCGACGTCGCGGTCATCGCAGTCTGGGGCGAGGGTGATCACAGTGTCGGTGATCGGTGAACGTATCTCGAATGTGGCGCAGTCGAGCAGGTCGCGGCGCGCACCGCCGACCAGCGGACGGCAGTCGACCCGAAGCCGATCGGGGTAGCCGCGCCACAGCTGGGCGGTGCGGTCGATTGGGCTGGTGGGGGATGTGGTCACGGTCGCCTCCGCAGCAGGTCGGCGTTGATGTCGGAGATTCGGGCGCACCCGGCAAGCAGCATCGTGCGGCGCAATTCGGCGAGGAACAGCTCCATTACCTTCGCCACTGCGGCCCTCCCGGCAAGTGCTAGCCCCATCGCGACAGAGCGGCCGAGCAGCACCGCGTCCGCACCGAGGGCCAGCGCTTTGAACCAGTCGGTGCCGGTTCGGAATCCGCCGTCGATGGCGACCTGAATCTGCCCGTCGATCACCTCGAGTACTTCTGGGAGTTGGTCGAGTGTGGCTGGCGCCGAATCGAGTTGGCGGCCACCATGATTGGACACAATCACCGCCTGCGCGCCGCAGTCGAGTGCGTGAGTGGCATCCGCGCCAGACAGGACACCTTTGATCACCAGGGGAAGCGGGAGCCGTGCCGCGACATCGGCGAGGGTGCGCCAAGTCCATGCGGATCCGGTTTCGCCGAGCAGTTCGGCGGCGAATCGGCCGTCGGGGTGGTTGCCCGAGAAGTGCGCTGGGTCGACGGTGACGCTGAGGCGGCGTAGTCGCTCCCGCCATCCCAACACCGGGCAGTCGATCGTCACACAGAGCGCCGCATACCCGGCCGCGTGGGCGCGCTCGGCCAAGGCCAGGACCTCGCCCACGTCGCCGCGGGCGTGGACCTGCATCAGCTTCGGGCCCGCCGCGACGGCGGCGAGGTCCTCGAGTGCTAAGCCGGATGCCTCCGAGATCACCGCTGCGATGCCGCATTCGGCGGCGGCCTCGACGATGCCACGCTGCCCGTCCGGATGTAGGAGTCCGTCGCAGCCGATCGGGGCGATGAGAATTGGAGCCGCCAAACGCAGGCCGAGGAAGTTCGCGGTGGTGTCCACCGTCGTAACGCCAGCCAGCTGCCGCGGCAATATCCTCCAGGCTCGGAAGGCGTCTTCGTTGTCGTCGACGGTGGTCTCCGAACCCGCGCCGGAGTCGATGTAGGCCCATACGTCGGGCAGCAGCTCGGACTGAGCGCGCTTGTGCAGGTGCGGCAGGGTCCTGATCAGTGCATCGTCATCTGTGGTCGGTGCGGGCCGGGCAGCGGGTTGGGAGGTCATCGCCGGGCCGCCCGCCTCGCGACAAGAGTGGTGTGGGCGGTCTCTGTGACGGTGTCGCCACCGACATAGGTAGCGAAATCGTCTGCGGCCGTGACGGTCGTACCGACGAACAATTCACCCGAGTCCCATAGGTTGCTCACCAAGTCGGTCAGCCGCTGTCCGGGATTGAACCCTTGATACCAGGCGCAGAACGCCGTCCAGTCCACTGGCCGGTCCTGGGCGCTCACCCACGCGGCCATGTCATAGACGGTGGGCAGTTTCCACCGGTAGATGCCGCCCTCGAGTGCGCCGGTGGTCAAGTGGGGGAAGTTCTCGGCAACGAAAACCGCGCCCGCTCGGGTCACGCCTTGGCGGAACGGCAACAGCGTCCCCAGGATCGCGTCCAGACCGCAGTTGACCGCACTGTCGCGCTCGAATTGCAGTTCATGCGGGTAGGCGGCGCGGAATGCCTCGAGCGAATCGAGGTCATCGGCCGCAGCCTCCATCACATCGTAAAACGGCCCCCACCATGCCTTTTGCGCGCCCAGCACTGCGTTGAAGACGTGGCGACCCGACAAGCTACCCAGCTCGTAGCCGAGCTCATCCATCTGCGCAGCTGAATCCTGCCCCTCGGCCTCGATTTGATGCGGGTGCGGCGCACCTTCGACACCACCGCGCTCGCCGCCGCGTTCCCCTTCGACTCCCCGCAACTGCCGGTCGCGGACCCGGTCCGGGCCGCACGCCCCGAGGGGGTGCTCTACGGCCGCGACGCCGCCTCGGGGCTGCTGTTCGTGGACCAGTTCGCCCCCGAAGCACACAACCACAACATGGTGGTGCTCGGCCGCAGCGGCGCGGGTAAGTCCTATCTGGTCAAGACCGAGATCCTGCGTTCGCTGTATCGCGGCATCGAGCAAGTGGTCATCGACCCCGAAGACGAATACCGCCGCCTGGCCGAGGCGGTCGGCGGCACCCACATCCGCCTCGGCGCCCCGGGCGAGCGACTCAACCCCTTCGACCTGGAAATCCACACCCGACCCGACGGCCGCCGCAGCGCCCCCGCCGACGCCCTCACACGACGGAAACTGTTCCTGCACACCCTCATCCAGGTCCTGCTCGGCGAGCAGACACCCACACAACGAGCGGCCCTGGACACCGCCCTTGCAACCACCTACGCCGCCGCCGGGATCACCGACGACCCCGCCACCTGGACCCGGCCCGCACCGACACTGAGCGGATTGCGTGAACAACTGGCCCGGCTCGCCCGCCGCCGGGGAGTTGGCCGCCGGGTTGCATCCCTTCATCGGCGGCGGCGCCTATGCCGGACTGCTGGACGGCCCTACCACCACCGACCCCGAGGGCGGACTGGTGGTGTTCTCCCTGCGGGAGCTGCCCGAGGAGTTGAAGACGATCGGGACCCTGCTGGTGCTGGACGCGACGTGGCGGCGGGTGTCCAGTCCGGCCGAGCGGCGGCCCCGCATGATCACAGTGGACGAGGCGTGGCTGCTCATGCGCCAACCCGCCGGAGCGCAATTCCTGTTCCGGGCCGCGAAGAGCTTCCGCAAACACTGGGCCGGACTCACCGTCGCCACACAGGACTGCGCCGACGTCCTCTCCACCGAACTCGGGCGCGCGATCGTGTCCAACGCCGCCACCCAGATCCTGCTACGCCAGGCACCCCAAGCCATCGACGAGGTCGCCGCCGCGTTCCACCTCTCCGACGGCGAACAACACTTCCTGCTCTCCGCCGCCCGGGGCAGCGGCCTACTCGCCGTCGGGGGCACCGACCGCGCCGTGTTTGGCTCCCTGGCCTCGTTCACCGAAAACGCTCTGATCACAACCGATCCCAACGAACTCGCCACCACAGGCGATGATGGCGACACCGACATCGACATCGACATCGACATCGACACGCTGCCACCGCTGCCTCCACTCACCGACCCCGGCGCCGTCGGGACCGCTGCCGCGGACCTCGGCGACGACGACATCGATACCGACACCGGGGAAGAGGTAGTGCTCGACAGGCGGTCGGCATGAGCCCACATTCGCCACACCCGCGCCGCCGATCACAGCCCTCGACCAACCCCGGTGCGACGGCTGCGCTCAGTGCGCGCCGACGGACCACAGCAGCCGGTTGCGGCCGACGCTCCGGTGCTGGGGTGGCTGGGTTGCGCTGCCACACGAGCATCCGGATGCCCACGCACGGCGCCGTCGCCGATTACGGGAGACCGGATTCACACACTCCGGTTGTGGGCTACACGCACACCCGACGCCGGGACCGGATCAGGTGCCGCGCCGCCCAAATGCGCGGCTGCCGCCATCTTGCGGCGCGGCCGGATTTCCCACCTACCCCACCCGGAATCAGCGGCACCACGGCCCCACACGAGTCGCGCCGAACATCGCCCAGGAACCCACACATGGTGGTGCGCGCAATCCGGGGTTCGCTTGACGACGGCCGGTGTAGGGAGCGTTCATGAACCCGCATTCGGGCACAGCCGACACGACATTTGGACGGGAAGGAGATGAAATGACCCACACACCAGAAGAACTCGACTTCTCGAAGCGTTCACGGAAGTCGCTGTCGTCGCGTCGGAATGCGACCGCGCGGGGGCAGGGGCTACCGGAATTCCGGAGGCGGACATCGAGATTCGGATCGCCGAGCGCGCGGACGATGAGAGGCTCACCGCTCGGCAAGCCCGGATATTGCGGGAGGTCACCAAATGGCAGTTGGGCAAGAACAATTCAGAGAATGGCCAGGAGAACGCAGCCTAATGGGAGCTACCGGGTCAGTTATTAGGGCAGACTCGGTGCCGGTAGCCCCGGCAGGTGAGCACTCCCGCAGCCTGAACCGTTCGAGTTCTGGTGTCAGACCGTGCCCCTGCCGGTGGCCGGGAGCAAACAACTTATGGGATGTCGTGCCCGCCAACAGGTTTGGCGTGAGTACTGGTCCATTAGGGCGATGTGTCTCCCGCCGCGGCTGCTGACAACCGAACATGGCGAATGTCAGGAGCGTAAGTGCTGTTCGTCGGAGACGACTGGGCCGAAGACCACCACGATGTGGAGATACAGGATGAACAAGGCCGCACGCTGAAGGCGGCCAGGCTGCCCGAGGGCATCGAGGGCATGGCGCGGTTGCATGAGCTGATCGCCCGGTTCCTGCCGCAGGATTCCGATCCCGGGCAAGTGCTGGTATGCATCGAGACCGACCGCGGTCCCTGGGTGCGAGCGTTGGTCGCGGCCGGTTACCAGGTTTATGGGGTCAACCCGAAACAGGCTGCGCGACACCGGGAACTGCTGTCACTGTCGGGAGCCAAGGACGACAAGGCCGACGCTCGGACCCTGGCCGACATGCTGCGGACCCGCCGCCACCAGCTGCGCCGGGTTGCCGCCGACTCCGAGGAGGCCGAGGCGGTCAAGGTCGCAGCCCGCGCCCATCAGACGTTGATCTGGGAACGCACCCGGCACATGCTGCGGCTGCGCACGGCATTGCGCGAGTACTTCCCGGCTGCGCTCGAGGCATACAAACCGCTCGGACTCGCCGGTGCCGACACCCTCGAACTGCTGGCCAAGGCCCCCGACCCCGCCGCCGCGGCACGGCTGACGATCGGCCAGATCACCACCGCACTCAAACGGGCCAGACGCCACCACGTGCCCGCGAAAGCCGCCGCGATCCAAGCGTCGCTGCGCGCCGAACATCTGGGCCAGGCCAACATCGTGGCCGGCGCCTACGCGGTATCGGTCCGCGCCACCGTCGCGGTCCTGGCCACCCTCAACGAACAGATCAAGATTCTCGAGGGCGAGGTCGATGCGTGTTTTGGCCGGCACCCGGACGCTGAGATCTACCTCAGCCAACCCGGCATGGGCGTGATCACCGGCGCCCGGGTGCTCGCAGAATTCGGCGACGCCGAGAACCGTTACACCGACGCCAAATCCCGCAAGAACTACGCCGGCACCGCACCGATCACCCGCCAGTCCGGCAAAACCAAAACCGTCCACGCACGATTCATCCACAACGACCGACTCCTCGACGCCCTGCACATGCAAGCAGGCGCGGCGATCCTGCACGACACAGCCGCACGCACCTACTACGACGAACTACGAGCCCGCGAGATCGGCCACAACGCCGCTCTACGCCAGCTCGGCAACCGGCTCGTCGGAATCCTGCACGGCTGCCTCAAAACCAACACCCTCTACAGCCAAAACGCTGGATGGGCACACCGCTACCAACACCTCGCAGCCTGACTCCCTTGACAGCAAAGCTCCTGGGATGTCTGACACCCGTGTCCCATCGAGCGGACGCCAGCGATGCAAATCGGCCCAAGGTCAGGAGCCCTGGACGGCTTATGTCGATCGTCACCTTGTTTGCCGTGGAAATCCCCACCGTTTCCGATAGGGGGTTGACGACTGCGTGTGTACCGAGCGTGGATGTGACCGTGTGTTCGGTGAATGTGTCGATGGTCCCGCCCCTCACCGGCTTCGAAGGAGTAGTTGATGAGTGATGCATTACAGGATGGCGATACCCGCCCAGCTGCTGGGCGGTGGGTATCGGCGGCCGGGTCGGTGATCAGAAGGGGGATTACGTCATGAGCAGGCGACGACGTGGCGATGACTCGGATTCTGTCGAGGGGTTGGTTGTGCAAACCCCGTCGGATCCACCGATGTTGGGACCGGCAGCAGCTGATGCGATGCTGCGTCTGCTGTACAACGCCGCGCAGCGGCAGGCGCGGGACAAGTCTCAGCAACCAACTCAGCGACAGAGCGAGTTCCGCGGTGAACGGAGGGCGGCGTAGTGGTGAGGTTCGCGTTCTACGGGCGAGTGTCGACCGAGGATCAGCAGGATCCGGAGGCGTCCCGGAATTGGCAGCGGGCGCGGGCGCGGTCGTTGACCGATCGGCATGGCGAGATTGTGGCCGAGTTCTTCGATGTCGGTCAGTCCCGGTCGATTCCATGGAAACGTCGACCGCAAGCGACGCGGCTGCTAGAGGCGATACGTGACCCAGATCGTGGTTTCGACGCGGTGGTGATCGGCGAGCCGCAGCGAGCGTTCTACGGCAACCAGTACGGCCTGACGTTCCCGGTCATCACCCACTATGGACTGCAATTATGGGTACCCGAGGTCGGCGGTGCCGTCGATCCGGACTCCGAGGCCCACGACTTGGTGATGTCGGTGTTCGGGG
>NZ_JBEXLC010000031.1:32710-68568 GCF_040609795.1 Nocardia sp. NPDC004604 | reverse complement strand
TCGGCTTCCACACCACCTTCCTGGTGCAGCACTGGCTGGGTGCGGAGGGTATGCCGCGTCGTTATGCCGACTACCTGCCCAGCGACGGATTCACCACGCTGAATACCATTTCCACGATCGGCGCCTTCATCCTCGGCGCGTCGATGCTGCCGTTCATCTGGAACGTCTTCAAGAGCTACCGCTACGGTGAGGTCGTCACCGTGGACGATCCGTGGGGTTACGGCAACTCCCTGGAGTGGGCCACCTCCTGCCCGCCGCCGCGGCACAACTTCTACGAGCTGCCGCGGATCCGTTCCGAGCGTCCTGCTTTCGAGCTGCACTACCCGCATATGGTCGAGCGGATGCGGGCCGAGGCGCATGTGGGCTGGGGCTCGGGCAAACATGCCACCGAGGTGCACGAAGGCGCCTTGGCAAAGCACTAGCATTTTCGATCGCCGAGTGTGCACCTGCTGGTCATCAGCGGGTGCACACTCGTTTGTGCAGCAGTACATCGACCGAAGTGTTGCGACATCGGGGTCCAGCACAGCAACGGCAAACGACTAGCTTGGAGCACCTCAGTTGGCCGACACCACCGTCCTCGTCACCGTCACCGGACCCGACCGGCCCGGTGTGACGTCTGTGCTGCTCGCGGCCATGTCGCGACACCAAGTGAGCCTGCTGGATGTGGAGCAGGTGGTCATCCGCGGCCGATTGACCCTCGGCGTGCTGGTCACCTGCCCGAGTGACCCCGAGGCGCTGCAGGACGAGCTCGAAGAGGCGATGAACACCGTCGGCATGCACGTCGACGTCGAGGTCGACGCGCAGATCGGCAGGCAGCCGATGTCCACCCACGCGGTGGTCATCCTGGGCGCCCCGGTGACCGCGCGGGCATTCAGTGCGGTCTCGCGTCAGCTCGCCACGCTCGGCGCCAATATCGACACCATTCGCGGTATCGCCGACTATCCGGTGACCGGCATGGAACTCTTGGTCACCGCGACCGATACCGGACCCGATTCGGATGCGCGGCTGCGCACGGCGCTGGCCGAGGTCGCGGTCGCCGAACAGGTGGATGTCGCGGTGGAGCGGGCCGGGCTGGCCCGGCGGGCCAAGCGGCTGATCGTCTTCGACGTGGACTCGACCCTGATCCAGGGTGAGGTCATCGAGATGTTGGCCGCACACGCGGGGGTGGAGGATCAGGTCCGCGAGGTCACCGAGGCGGCCATGCGCGGCGAAATCGACTTCGCCGAGTCACTGCGCCAGCGGGTGGCCACCCTGGCGGGGCTGGACGAGTCGGTGATCGAGGAGGTCGCCGACCGGATCGAGCTGACCCCGGGCGCGCGCACCACGATTCGGACGCTGCGGCGCATCGGATTCCGATGTGGCGTGGTGTCGGGCGGATTCCGTCAGGTGATCGAACCGCTCGCGCACGAACTGGAGCTGGACTTCGTCCAGGCCAACACCCTCGAGGTCGCGGACGGCAAGCTGACCGGCCGCGTGGTCGGCGAGATCGTCGACCGGGCGTTCAAGGCCACGGCGCTGCGGAAGTTCGCGGCCGAGGCCGGGGTGCCGATGGAGCAGACCGTGGCCGTCGGCGACGGTGCCAATGACATCGACATGCTCAATGCCGCCGGACTCGGCGTCGCCTTCAACGCCAAGCCGGCGCTGCGCGAGGTCGCCGACGCGGCCCTGTCCCACCCCTATCTCGACGCGGTGCTGTTCATCCTCGGCGTGACCCGCGATGAGGTGGAAGCCGCTGACGCGCGTGACGGCGGCATCCGCCGCGTGCCGCTCATCGACAGCTGAGTCGGGAATGCGGCGGGCCTCTCGAAGCTTGCACTCGAGTGCGTCCGGTCATGGGAGGCCGGTGTCGAGCCCGCACAGCAGTTTTCGTTGACGATCGAGGTGGAATTGATGTCGAGTATCCCGGACAGCGCCGCCGGACTGCGGGACGGTGGTTCCGCGGAGCCCGAATTGTCCACGGACATAGAGGGTTTCCGCATCCGGCACGCGGAACTCGCCCGCGGTTACGGCGGCCTCGGCGATCCCGAGGATCCCGCATCGGTACAAGCCATGCAGATGGTGCTGCACATTCCCAAGGCCGATCCGCCGCGGCGCAGTGCGCTGCTGGAGGCCGCGGCGGCGGCCACGGTGGCGCTGTGCCTGGACGAGCGGGTCGGGCCCGATGGGGAGTGGGCGCAGCGATTCCTGAACTGGAAGCGGTCGCGGATCCGCAAGGTGGCGCGGCGGGCGCGCGGCGCGCAATGGCTGGCCGCCAATGATGTCGACGGGGTGACCGTCGAGGTGGACGGTGCGCAGGCGCGGGCATTTGTGCCGGGACCGGTGGGCGCGGTCGATCCGCGGATCAAGCGATTGCAGATCAACGGCACCGACTTGGAGCACGACGATCCCGGGCCGGTGGATCCCGAACTGCCGGTGCTGTGGGTGAATGCGAAGCTCGGCATGACGCTCGGCAAGGCTGCCGCGCAGGTCGGTCACGCCAGCATGTTGCTCGCCGGTGCGCTGCCGGTGGACCAGGCCCGGTTGTGGTCGGAGCGGGAATTCCGTTGCGCGGTACGCGAATCCACACCGGAACACTGGGCGACGCTGTGCGAGAAGGTATCTCGCGGCAATGCGGTCGCGGTGCGCGATGCGGGTTTCACCGAGGTCGCGCCCGGCTCGATAACTGTGATTGCGGTACCCGGACAATCGGGACAATACTGACGCCCCATCGATGAACCCCGGTGAATTCGCCTACTACACGATTCACATTCCAGGCCCGACCAACGAATTCATTTCGTAGATATTTCGATGTTCGGCATCGGGGGGATTCACCCAGGGCTGATCTGGGTACATTCGACGCAACAGGACCGCCCGCACGCTACTCGCTGGAGGCCATGATCATGACGACACTATTGGTGATACTCGCCGTTTGGGTCGGGTGCTCGATGCCACTGGCACTGATCGTCGCGCGGATGTTCCGCTCCACCGATGAGCCGCCGAACAATCCACCCGGTGCGGTACGCGCGCGGTCAGTTTCCCCCCGTCGTCGCGGTCGAATGATTCAATTCTGGCGGCCAGCATGGGCCGGTCGTACAAGCACCGCACATTTGAGCCAAGATGGAGCCCGTGCCACAACCGGATCCCGATCTGCTCATTGATTTCACCGACGTGACCATCCGACGCTCGGGTCACACCCTCGTCGGCCCGGTCACCTGGCAGGTCGAGCTCGACGAACGCTGGGTGGTCCTCGGACCGAACGGCGCGGGCAAGACCTCGCTGCTCCGCATGGCCGCCGCCGAAGTGCATCCGACCTCGGGCATTGCCCATCTGCTCGGTGAGGTGATCGGCAAAACCGATGTCAGCGAGCTGCGCCCGCGCATCGGATTGTCCTCGGCCGCGGTGGCCAGCCGGATTCCGCGCGACGAGAAGGTCAGCGATCTGGTGATCTCCGCTGGCTATGCGGTACTCGGCCGCTGGCGCGAACGCTACGACGATGTCGATACCGACCGTGCCATCGACATGCTGGAAAGCCTGGGTGCCGAACATCTTTCCGATCGCACCTACGGGACATTGTCCGAGGGCGAGCGCAAGCGAGTCCTCATCGCCCGCGCGATGATGACCGATCCGGAGCTGCTGCTGCTCGATGAGCCCGCTGCCGGTTTGGATCTGGGTGGGCGTGAGGAATTGGTGGAACGCCTCGGCGATCTGGCCGCGGATCCCGATTCGCCTGCAATGGTTCTGGTGACCCACCATGTCGAGGAGATTCCGCCGGGGTTCACCCATGGTCTGCTGCTGAACGAGGGCGCGGTCGTCGCGCAGGGTCTGCTGCCCGATGTGCTGACCGCCGAGAACCTCAGTGAGGCGTTCCGGCAGTCGATCGCGCTCGATCGCGTCGATGGTCGTTATTTCGCGCGTCGCGCGCGCCGGCTGGGGCGGCACCGGTCGCGCTGACGGTGGTGTGGATTACGCCGTAAAACAAGCGAGCGTTAGTGTGCAGTTGTGAGTGAGATGAACGCTGCTTCTCAGCCGGTACCGTCGCTTAAGGACGCGTCGACGGTGATGTTGGTGCGTGACGGCGCCGCCGGGCCCGAGGTGTTCCTGCAGCGCCGGGTCGGCGCCATGGCCTTCGCCGCCGGGATGACGGTATTCCCCGGCGGTGGCGTCGACCCCTCGGACGGGACCGCCGATATCGAGTGGGCCGGACCCGAACCTGCGTGGTGGGCCGAGAAATTCGGCACCACCGAACCGCGGGCCAAGGCGCTGGTCGCCGCCGCCGTGCGCGAAACCTTCGAGGAATGCGGTGTGCTGCTGGCCGGTCCGACCACCGATACCGTGGTCTCCGACACCACCGGCTACCACGACGCCAGGGGCAGGCTGGAGCGGCGCGAGCTATCCCTCGCGGCCTTCCTCGCCGAGGAGAAGCTGGTGCTGCGCGCGGACCTGCTACGGCCGTGGGCGAATTGGATCACCCCGGTCATCGAGCCGCGGCGCTATGACACCCGGTTCTTCGTCGCGGTGCTGCCGCAGGGGCAGCTGGCCGACGGTGCCACCTCCGAGGCGGCCGAGGTGCAGTGGCGCACCCCGGCAGACGCGCTGGCGCGCTGGCGCGCGGGCACCGACATTCTGCTGCCGCCGACCTGGGCACAGCTGGACGCCATCGGCGAATTCGGTTCCACCGTGGAAATTCTGGCAGTCGACAAGGTGATCGAACCGATCATGCCGGTGCTCTCCGGCCCCGACGGGCAACAGCTGCTCGACTTCCCGAACAACCAGCGGTACTTCGCCGATCTTCCGGATACCAGCAGGCTCAAGGGATCCGCGCGTCCGTGAGGCAGTAGGTTTCCTGCCATGGCCGAATTCGTCACCCTGGAGCTGCCCGAGGATCCCGCCCTGCGCGGCGTCGCTGTCCTCCGGATCGACCGCCCGCCGCTGAATCTGCTGAACGCGCAGGTGGTGCGGGAGGTGGCCGAGGCGGCCGCGATCGTCGCCGCGCATCCCGGGGTCGCGGCGCTGGTCGTCTACGGCGACGAGCGGGTCTTCTCGGCGGGTGACGATCTCGCCGAACTGTCCGGTCTCACCCGGGATCAGGCCGATGCGATGGCCGCCGATCTGCAGGCGGCGCTGGGCTGCCTGGCCACGGTGCCCCAGCCGACCGTCGCCGCGATCAGTGGCTACTGCCTCGGCGGCGGTCTGGAACTCGCCTTGGCCGCCGACCGGCGCATCATCGGCGACAACGTCAAACTCGGCCTGCCCCAGATCAAAGCGGGCCTCATTCCGCTCGCGGGCATCCGCCGTCTGTCGCTGCTGATCGGCCCCGGCCCCGCCAAGGATCTCGTCTACACCGGCCGCTTCGTGGGACCCGACGAGGCGCGCACCCTCGGCCTGGTCGACGAGGTCGTTGCCCCCGACGATGTCTACACCGCCGCCATGCGCTGGGCCCAGCAGTTCACCGACGGCCCCGCCCGAGCCCTCGCCGCCGCCAAATCGGTCTTCGAAGCAGGCCCACACGGCCTCGACCGCGCCCGCAGCGAATGGACCGCTCTCTTCGCCACCGAAGACCGCCGGATCGGCACCGAGTCCTACCTCGCCGACGGTCCGGGCTCGGCGGCGTTCGTCGGTCGCTGACAGGGGCCGAAGGGTCTTGTTCGCGCGCTTGGATGGCGTGGCGGCTTGATCTTGCTCAGACCGAATCGATATGTAGTTGTGTCCGGACAGTTCGGAATTGGGCCGTGTACTCGTCTTGGCGGCCTTCCGGGGACCTGGGGTGGCTGCAAGGGGCGGGGTGGGATCTGGTTGATCTGGGCGCCCGCGAGGACCATAAACGGGAACACGTTCCTGTCCGCCGGGCGGTGTTGGTGGTGTGGTGTTCGGTGGTCGTGCGGGCCGCTCGAGCCCCAGCTTGCCGACCGCATCCGGGGTTCCCGGCGGTGCGTGGGGAGATCATCGGGCGGGTTCAGAACCAGAACGAGTCCCGGGGGACGGGTGGCAATGTGAAATCAGGCCGTACTCACTGGTCCGCTGGAGACCTGCGGCGGCGGGTTGGCTAGGCTAGCCCACCATGACGGTCCACCCCGATGACCCGGCGCCGAACCCGCATGCCACCGAGGCCGAGGTCGAAGCTGCGCTGAAGGATACGAAGCTCGCCCAGGTGCTCTACCACGACTGGGAAGCCGAGACCTATGACGACAAATGGTCGATTTCCTATGACGAGCGCTGTATCGACTATGCCCGCGGCCGCTTCGACGCCGCGGTCGGTCCCGCGCCGCTGCCGTACGAGCGGGCGCTGGAACTGGGCTGTGGCACCGGCTTCTTCCTGCTGAACCTCATGCAGGGTGGCGTCGCGAAGTCCGGTTCGGTCACCGACCTGTCGCCGGGCATGGTGAAGGTCGCACTGCGCAATGCCGAGAACCTCGGACTCGATGTCGACGGCCGGGTCGCCGACGCCGAGACCATCCCGTACGACGACGACACCTTCGACCTCGTCGTCGGCCACGCGGTGCTGCACCACATCCCGGATGTGGAGTTGGCGCTCAAGGAGTGCCTGCGCGTACTCAAGCCGGGCGGGCGTTTCGTCTTCGCCGGTGAACCGACCACCGCGGGTAACTTCTACGCGCGCTGGCTCGGCCGCATCACCTGGAAGGTCACCACCACCGTGACCAAGCTGCCCGCACTGTCGGGGTGGCGGCGTCCGCAGGCCGAATTGGACGAATCCTCGCGCGCCGCGGCGCTGGAGGCGGTCGTCGACCTGCACACCTTCGATCCCAGCGAACTCGAGGCGATGGCCCGCCGCGCGGGTGCCGCCGAGGTCAAGGCGAGCACCGAGGAGTTCGCGGCGGCGCTGTGGGGCTGGCCGGTGCGCACCTTCGAGGCGGCCGTGCCGGATGAGAAGCTGACCATGGGCTACCGGATGGCGATGTACCGCGCGTGGCTGCGACTGAGCTGGCTGGACGAGAACGTCATGCGTCGGGTGGTGCCGCGTCAGTTCTTCTACAACGCCATGATCACCGGCGTGAAGCCGGGCTCTGCTGCCAAATAGTGGGCTATTCCTTCAGCCGCGAGGACGTCGCCTTCCTCGGCAGCGCGGCCGGTAATGCCGCGCTGGCCGAGGTGGACCGGCTGGAGCTGACCACTGCGACGCACCTGCGCGATCTGGAGCGGGTGCGTCGCGAGTTCGGCGCGTGGTCGGGCGCGCTGATCGAAACCGTGCGGCTGCGTCGTCGCGCAACGGCCAAGCTGGTCGACACCGCACGGTGGCTGTTCACCGACGACGCCCTGCAACAGGCAACCCCGACGCTGGTGGCGCGCCACCGCGCCGAAAAGCTGTCCGGGCGCAATGTGCACGACGTGACGTGCTCGATCGGTGCCGAGCTCGCCGAACTGAGCAGGACCTGTCCATCGGTAATCGGCAGCGATCTCGATGACGTGCGCCTGTCGATGGCCGCGCACAACCTCGCCGAATCCCGGAATGTCCTGCTGGCCAAGGCCGATGCGCTGGTCCCGTGCAGCACCGGCACCGTCGTCATCGCCGATCCGGCCCGCCGCGCGGACGGCCGCCGCACCCACGATCCGGCCAAACTGCAGCCCCCGCTGCCGGATCTGCTCGCCGCCTACCCCGGCCGCGATCTCGCCGTAAAGTGCGCTCCCGGACTGGATTTCGACCGCCTGGACTGGTCCGGCGAGATCGAGGTCGTCTCCCTCGACGGCGCGGTCCGCGAGGCCTGCCTGTGGTCGGCGGGTCTGTCCGAACCCGGCGTCACTCGTCGCGCCACCATCCTGTCCACCCGGGCCGAACCCGTCACCTTCACCGACGCCGACCCCGACGACATCCCCGAACGCGACCCGGGTGAGTGGATCATCGACCCCGACGGCGCCATCGTGCGCGCCGGTCTGGTCCGCCACTACGCCGCGAAACACGGCCTCTGGCAACTGGATCCGAAAATCGCCTACCTAACCGGCAATAGCGTCCCCGAGGGCGTCCGCGGCTTCCGCATCATCGACCGCCTCGACCTGCGCGAAAAAACCCTCCGCCAAGAACTCACCCGCCGCAACTGCGGCCCCCTGGAAATCCTCACCCGCGGCGTCGACATAGACCCCGACACCCTCCGCAAACGCCTGAAACCCCGAGGCACCCACCCCTACACCCTCATCCTCACCCGCCTGTCCCGCAGCACCGCCGCCTTCCTCTGCACCACCTGATCCCACGAGAATGCGCTGGTGCAGGACCGCTCTCGACGTTTGCCTGCCTCAGCGCATGATGATCGGATGTCCAGTGGTTACTGTTCGGGTTTGAAGGTGAAGATTTCGCCTATGCGGGTGGCGAGGACTACTTCGCCGTTGGCGCCTATGGCGGTGCCGGTGGTGGTGCCTTTGGCGTTGGGGAGGACGTCGGAGTCCAAGGTGGTGCCGGATTTGGTGTCGAAGGTGATGAGGTTGATGCCTTCGCCGATGGCGGCGGCGGTGTAGCCGGTGTCGCCAGCGGATTGGACGGGGGTGCCGCGCAGGGTGAGGTCCTTGCGCTCCCAGATGATCTCGGCGGCGTCGCCCTTATCGCGGAGGGCGAGCAGGTAGCCGTCGTCGCCGGAGGGGATGATCAGGCCGTCGCTGGAGACCGAAATGCCGCCGCGCGGAGCCCATTCCAGCGGCTGGACCCATTTGGTGCGACCGTCGGTGGCGTCGACCGCGATGAGGCGCTGGGTGTTGTCGCCGACGTAGACGGTGCGGCCGTCGGCGGACAGGGTGGGGCTGGTCGCGCTGCCCTCGGTGAGCATATCCGCGCTCCACTGCTGCTGGATCTTATTGTCGGCGTAGCGCAATGCGACGAGGGCGGCGGTCGGCTTGCCGGGCTTCCAGAGCGTGACGAAGAAGCGGCCGGTGGACGTATCGATCGGCGAGATATTGGCGACCGGGCACTGCGGTCCGCCGATGGTGCAGTCGTCGAGACCCTGACCCGACGCGGGGCGGGTGAGATCCGGGTAGTCCAGGAGATCGGGCTCGCCGAGCAGTTGGATGGTGGGGACGATGCGTCCGCCGGTCTGGCGGCTCAGTACGTCCACCTGACCGGACTGGGTGATCGTCAGGATATTCCCGTCGCCGGTGAACTGCGCCGAAACCGGCACGCCCGCAACGGGAGTCCGCCAGCGCGGCTGTCCGATCGAGTTGAACGCACTGAATCCGCCATCGTCGCCGACATATACGTTGGTGCCGCTGTCGACCACCGTCGGCGCCGAGATCGCATTCGGTCCGAGCGGATTGCAGAAGCGCTTGCGGCCGGTGGGCAGCTGCAGCGCGAGAATTGCGCAGTTGCCCGAGGTCACGGTGGTCACGTAGAGCTGTCCGTCCGGACCGAGGGTTACGCCCTGCTCGATCGGCCCACCGACCGGTCGGGACCAGCTCAGCGATAGCTTGCGCGATCCGGTGACCGGGCTGACGCCGGTATTGCGGCCGTCGTGGTGCGCGGACGTCCAGCCCTTGCCCGACCCGACGGTGATGTCATCGACATCGGTGCCGCAGCCCGCCAATGCCAGCGTGCCGACCGCGGCCAGCGCCGCCGCCGTCCGCAGCCTGGACAAGATCAGCCCGCGCGCCGGGTTGGCCAGTACGCCGCCGCTTCGCACCTGGTGCACTCCTGTCGTCATCGGCCGCTCGGACGAAACCAAAGTGTGTCGACCCCCGGTACACGCACCACTCAGCTGGAGTCGCCCGTGTGGAGGTTCGGGCCGCCGTCGGCGGCGCAGCAGTCACTGTACGGGAGGGCCATCCAACGGTGTACGGGTCCCGGCGGTGTTTTCTGAGCGAGTCGATACGCGGTGGGTGCGGCGGCCGCTCGATGGGGTGCAGACGCTGGCCGGACCCGGTCCGGCCGCGCCGGATAAGCTCAATCGATCGTGACCGGGTCGGGTCACGACCGAAGAACCACGACAGGAGATGACTTCGTGACGAGCATGTGGGGCGCACCGTTGCGCTCGCGGTGGCGTGGCTCGCGCCGCCGGGATCCGCAGCAGGCGCGATTTCTGACGCTGGCGTCGCTGCGCTGGGTGCTCGCGAACAAGGCGTACACGCCTTGGTATCTGGTGCGGTATTACCGGCTGTTCAAGTTCAAGGCGGCCAATCCGCATATCGTGCTGCGCGGCATGGTCTTCCTCGGCAAGCGCGTCGAGATCCACGCGACCCCTGAACTGGGCCGGATGGAGATCGGCCGCTGGGTGCATATCGGCGACGGCAATGCCATTCGCTGCCACGAGGGTTCGCTGCGCATCGGCGACAAGGTCGTATTCGGCAAGGACAACGTGGTCAACACCTATCTCGATATCGAGATCGGCGAGTCCACTCTGGTTGCGGACTGGTGCTACATCTGCGATTTCGACCATCGTATGGATGACATCACCATGCCGATCAAGGATCAGGGCATTGTGAAGAGTCCGGTCCGTATCGGTCCGGACACCTGGATCGCCGCCAAGGTGACCGTGCTGCGCGAAACCCGCGTCGGCCGCGGCTGTGTCCTCGGCGCGCACGCGGTGGTCAAGGGCGAGATTCCGGATTACAGCATTGCCGTTGGCGCACCGGCCAAGGTCGTCAAGAACCGCAAGGCGACCTGGGAGGCGGGCGCCGAGGAGCGCGCCAAATACATTGCCGCGCTGGAAGATATCGAACGCAAGAAGAACGGCGCCACCCAGTCGGCGTAATCGCCGCCGCGTCGTGCCGCTGTCACCGAGCCCCGGGACCCCATCCGGACCCGGGGCTCGGGCGATTTCGGACGCCGGACATACCGATTCGCGTCGGTGCGAGTCGGTACGGTCAGCGATATGAACAGGTACGCGGCGCTACTGCGCGGGATCATGCCCACCAACCCCAATATGAAGGGGGAGAAACTGCGCGGGGTGTTCGAGGGGCTCGGGTTCGAGCAGGTCGCGACGGTATTGGCCAGCGGCAATGTGGTCTTCCGCGGCGCGGACGGCGATATCGCGAAGTTGGAGGACCGCATTCAGGACGCGCTCAACAGCGAACTCGGGATCCCGGGCGGCACCATCGTGCGCACCTACGATGAGCTGCGCGACCTGCTCGATACCGACCCGTTCCCGGGCCTGACCCACGGCCGCGGAACCTACCTCATCGCGACCTTCTTCAAGCAGGATCCATCGAACGTCGCCAAGGAGCTGCGCAAGCACGCCGAACCGGGCGTCCAGATCGTCGGCTACGACTCCGCCGCCCGCGCCGTCCTCGCGGTCATCGATAACACCGAACCCCGCACCCCGGACTTCATGGCCTGGCTGGAGAAGACCTACGGCAAGGACATCACCACCCGCACCTGGCTGACCGTGCAGAAGATCGTCAAGAAGTTGGAGTCTTGAGCCTCGCGCCCAGTCCTCTGCGCGCCGCGTCCAGCAGCGCGGGATTCCGTGCGTGGCGCACTCCGTACCCGGCCCGCGGTTCCGCGGGCTGGGTCGTCCGGATCTTCATTGCGAAGCCTGTGCGTCACCGGCAAACGCCAAGAGTCCCAATGCCTTTGCGTCCGCTCGACCCGCCACTCGATTGCCGAGGGCAGCCGGAAGCCTACTTCGGATCGCGCTCCGGGAGGGGGCGTTCGATAATGGTCGGGCGGCCGAGTGGATTGCGGACGCGGCGTTTGGCCGAGGAGTAGACCAGGGCGGTTTCGGCGGCGACCACATCCCAGGCGAAGTCGGCGGTGAGGCGTTCGCGGGCCGCGTAGGCGCGGTCCTGGGCGGCGGCCGGATCGTCGAGGGTGGCGCGCACGGCCTCGACAATGCCGTCGACATCCGCGGGTTCGAAGGATGCGCCGGTGACGCCGTCGATAACGGCCTCGCCGAGTCCGCCAGCGGTGGAGGTGACCAGCGGGGTGCCCGCTGCGGCGGCCTCGAGGGCAACGATGCCGAAGGGTTCGTAGCGGCTGGGCAGCACGATGGCGTCGGCGCCGTGCAGCCAGCCGAGCAGTTCCTCGTGACCGAGCTGCCCCACGAAGTTGACCGCGCGCGCGACCCGGTGCACGCGGGCGCGCTCGCGCAGCCATTCGAACTGGGTGCCGATGCCCGCGATGGTCAGCGTGGTGCCGGGGTGGGCGCGGCGGATGCGCGGCAGCGCGGCGATCGCGTCCTGCACACCCTTCTCGTACTCGAGCCGACCCACATAGAGCAGGCACGGCGGACCGGTGCGCGGGGCGCGCGGCCGAAAGGTCCACGCGCCGACATCGATTCCATTGCGGATCACCGTCATCGGAATGCGCTCGGGTCCGTACAGGCGTTCCACCTCGTCCTGCATCGAGGTCGAGCAGGTGATCAGCGCGTCGGATTCATTGGCGAGCCACCACTCGACCGAATGCACCTGCTTGTTGACCCGGCCCGAGACCCAGCCGCTGTGCCGCCCGGCCTCGGTGGCGTGAATGGTCGATACGAGTGGCACGTCGTAGTACTCGGCGAGTGCGATCGCCGGGTGCGCGACCAGCCAGTCGTGGGCATGGACGACATCCGGAATCCAGCCGTCGCCGATGCCGGGTTTGCCGAGCGCGACACCGGCACGCACCATCGCGTGGCCCATGGCCAGCGTCCAGGCCAGCATGTCCTCGCCGAAGTCGAAGCACGGCGGATCCTCTGCGACCGCGACCACCAGCACGCCGTCGGCGATGAAGGAGTGGGTGGGGTGGGTCGAGGAGTCGGTGCCGGAGGGGCGGCGGGCGAGCACGACCACTTCATGGCCGGCTGTCGCCAATTCGACCGCCAGGTGATGCACATGGCGGCCCAGCCCACCGACCACTACCGGTGGGTACTCCCACGACACCATCAAGATCTTCATGAATGTCCTTCTCGAGCGGAGTCTCGGTCCGCGATCGCCAGCCGTCGTGCGTCCAAACTCGGGAAGAAGCCGTCGGCCGCCCCCCATCCTGCCGCCAACTGGTGCGCTTTGGCGACTTGACCCGCGTCGACGGCGGCCGCGATTTCCCGTACCGCATGCGCGTGCCGGTGCGCGCGATCGCGTGCGTAACCCGCCGCGGAGTCCTTGCTGACCATGAAGGCCCAGTCGCTGGAGACGGTGAGAATGGCCTCGCGCAACAGCTGATCGGCAACCGGATCGCGCAGTGCGACACCGCCGTCCGCGGCCCGCATCTTGTCCACCGTATCGAGGGCGAGGCGCACGATTTCGTCATTGAGTTCCACCAGGTCCTTGACCTGGTCACCGGCCCAGACCCGCCAGTCCTTACCCGAACCCCATGACGAATCGGCCAATGGCACCGGTTCTCCGACGAATCCGCGCGCGTGTGCATCGGCCAAGGTCCCGACCGTGACGCCCGCCTCGGGCAGGGCTCGCAACACCTGGGCCAGCCACTGCGGACCCTCATGCCACCAGTGCCCGAAGAGTTCGGTATCGAAGGCGGCGACCACCAGGGCCGGACGGCCGATGCGCGCGGATTCGGCGATCAGGCGCTCGCGCACGGTTTGCACGAAATCCTCGACATCGCGGACCATCGCCGCGGCTGCCAACTCCGGGTCATAGGGCGCCTTGTCCGGGCCGGCCACGGTTTTGCCGGTGACCCGGGACGGCTTGAGACCCGTCGCGTGGTCATAGTGATGAAAGTCACGGTAGGCGCTCTGGCCCGGATAGCCGGATTTGGGCGACCAAACCCGATAGCTCACATGCAGATCCCGCCCGAAGGCCACCACGTCCGATTCGCGGACCGGGCGGCCCAGGGTGGTGTCGCCGCGCAGTGCGGGGCCGTCGACCATGAAATGAGTCACACCCGCGGCGGCGTAGTCGAGTTCCATGCCGGGGGTGTAACCACATTCGGGTGCCCAGATTCCGGCGGGGGTATGGCCCCAGCGATACTGGGCGTCGGACAGGCCCTCGCTCAGCTGGAAGGCGCGCAGTCGCGGATCGAGCAGTGGCTGGAACGGGTGCGCGAGCGGACCACCGAGCAGTTCGATGGCTTCGGCGTCGATGAGCTGACGCCATACCGGGGCCGCGCCGTGACGCCAATGCCGTTCGAATTCCGCCAGCGCCGCAGCGGCCAGCCGATGTTCGTGTCTGCCGAGTGCGATATTGCCCGCCAGCGCAGCCTCGTCGGCACGCAACTGCCAGTTGCCGAGCCAATGGTGCATGCCGGCAAGACAGTGTGGGTCGTCCAGCTGGGCGGCCAGCACCGGCGTGATGCCGAGGCTGAGCAGGTGTGAACGGCCTTCCGCGGCAAGGGTTCTCAGCACCTCGACGACGGGAAGATAGGAGGCGGCCCAGGATTGGTAGAGCCATTCCTCGCCGACCGGCCAGCGGCCGTGGTGCGCCAGCCAGGGCAGATGGGAATGCAGGACCAGGGTGAACTGGCCGGGAACAGCCTTACTGGTCACGGCTTCACCGCGATGGCGACCAGATCGAGGCTCGCATCGATCTCCTCGGTGCGCAGTGCGAAATCGTCGATGGTGACCGCGGCGACGTCGGCGGTCAGCTCGGCGGGCCACGGCTCACCGGCCAGCGCGCGCTCGATCTGGGCATCGATGAACGAGCCACCGTGCTTGGCGTCCAATGCTTTAAGGGTCGGGCCGTGGTGCACACCGGTCATCAGCGTGACCCGGAAACCGGCGTCGACCAGCAGTTCGGTGAGTTCGTCGGCATTGAGTTCCCGGGTGTGGAACGGGTTGAGCGGGGTATCGCGGCCGGGGGAGAAGGTGATCCGGTTGGGCGTGCTGATCAGCAGTTCGCCGCCGGGGCGCAGCACCCGCAGGCATTCCCGAATGAACTGGCCCTGGTCCCAAAGGTGTTCGATCACTTGGAAATTCACCACGACATCGACCGATTCGGCATCGAGCGGCAGTTCGGCGAGATTGCCCTGGATCATCTCGACGCGCGGGTAGCGTGCGCGTACGTGCGCGACCGCGCTGGTGTCGTAATCCAAGCCGATCACCCTGGTGGCCACGTCGGCGATCATGTTCGCGCCGTAACCCTCACCGGATCCGGCCTCCAGCACCGTCTTTCCCGTGCAATGTTCGAGCAGTCGCGCGTAGACGATCTCGTGCCGACGGAACCAGTAGTTCTCCTCGGCGATGCCGGGCACGGTCCGCTCGCCGGTCAGCGGCAACGGCTCCACGGCCGACTCGGGAGTAATGCCCGGGGTTGGGCCCACTGCGGCAGGGATCACAGCCTCGCTCATCGCTCCGACGTTACTGGTACGGCGGCCGCACATTATCGCCAGGACCACCGTTGTGAGAGAGAAGCGACTAAGTTACCCATGAGTAACTTAACGTAGGGTAGTGTCACGCCCTGAGCTACAAACAAGGACGTACGGCCGAGCTCGTGCGACCACCACACACGTGTAACCAGAACAGGAGGTCGACGAAGACCGATGCCGAACATCGTCGTACTCATCAAGCAGGTTCCCGACACCTGGTCCGAGCGCAAGCTGACCGACGGTGACTTCACCCTCGACCGCGAGGCCGCCGACGCTGTCCTCGACGAGATCAACGAGCGTGCCATCGAAGAGGCGCTGCTGATCAAGGAGGCCCAGGGCGGCGAGGTCACCGTATTGGCCGCCGGTCCGGACCGTGCCACCGAGGCCATCCGCAAGGCGCTGTCCATGGGTGCCGACAAGGCCATCCACATCAACGATCCGGCCATTCACGGCTCCGACGCCGTGCAGACCGCGTGGGTGCTGGCCAGCGCGCTCGGCCAGGTCGAGGGTGTCGAGCTGGTCATCGCGGGCAATGAGGCCACCGACGGTCGCTCCGGTGCGGTGCCCGCGATCATCGCCGAATACCTGGGCCTGCCGCAGCTGACGCACCTGCGCAAGCTGACCGTCGACGGCGGCAAGGTCACCGGCGAGCGGGAGACCGACGAGGGCGTGTTCAAGCTGGAGGCCACCCTCCCGGCCATCGTCAGCGTCACCGAGAAGATCAACGAGCCGCGCTTCCCGTCCTTCAAGGGCATCATGGCCGCGAAGAAGAAGGAAGTGCAGACCTTCACGCTGGCCGACCTGGGCGTCGACCCGTCGACCGTCGGTGTCGCCAACGCGGGTACCGCCGTCACCGCGGCCACCCCGAAGCCCCCGCGCACCGCGGGCGAGAAGATCGCGGACGAGGGCGACGGCGGCACCAAGATCGCCGCGTACCTGGTCGGTCAGAAGATCATCTGATCCCGCCCGAGACTGCTTAGGAGAGAACACAAATGGCAGAAGTACTTGTGCTCGTCGAGCACGCCGACGGTGCGATCAAGAAGGTCAGCACCGAACTGCTCACGGCCGCGAGCGCACTCGGTGAGCCCGCCGCCGTCGTGACCGGCCCGGCCGGTACCGGTGAGAAGCTGGCCGACGCGCTGGCCGCCGCCGGTGCCGCGAAGATCTACATCGCCGAATCCGACGATGTGGACAACTTCCTGGTGACCCCGAAGGTCGACGTGCTCGCCGGTCTGGTCGAGTCGGTCGCCCCGGCCGCCGTGATCGTCGCCGCCACCGCCGAGGGCAAGGAGGTGTCGGGCCGCCTCGCCGCGCGCATCGGCTCCGGCCTGCTCGTCGATGTCATCGACATCAAGTCCGACGGCTCGGTCGTGCACTCCATCTTCGGTGGCGCGTTCACCGTCGACGCCAAGGCCACCGGCGACGTGCCGGTGATCTCGGTGCGCCCCGGCGCCATCGAGGCCGCGGCCGCGGCCGGTGCGGGTGAGAAGGTGACCGTCGAGGTGCCCGCGCAGGAAGAGGGCGTCGTGAAGGTGATCTCCCGCGAGCCGGTCGTCGGTGGCGACCGTCCGGAGCTCACCGAGGCGAGCATTGTCGTCTCCGGTGGTCGCGGTGTCGGTTCCGCCGACAACTTCGCGGTCGTCGAGGCGCTGGCCGACTCGCTCGGTGCCGCCGTCGGCGCCTCGCGTGCCGCCGTCGACTCGGGCTACTACCCGGGCCAGTTCCAGGTCGGTCAGACCGGTAAGACGGTCTCCCCGCAGCTCTACATCGCCCTCGGCATCTCCGGCGCCATCCAGCACCGGGCGGGCATGCAGACCTCGAAGACCATCGTCGCGGTCAACAAGGACGAAGAGGCCCCGATCTTCGAGATCGCGGACTACGGCATCGTCGGCGACCTGTTCAATGTCGCCCCGCAGCTGACCGAGGCGGTCAAGGCGCACAAGGGCTAGGCTCCCCCGCCTCTCCGCGTATTCGGTAGGGCCGGTCGGCCGCGGTGTGAGTCGCGTTATCGGTTGGCCGGTGCCCGGTGAGTTACCCCTGACTCGCCAAATCTGTTGTTGCGTAATGCAGCAACAGATTTGGCGAGTCTTTTGCGTTCTCGGGTCAGCACGAACCGCCGCATGGGTGGGATAACCTGCGAGTATGGCTGTTCCTACGACTCGGATGCTGGTGCTCGCGGTGGTGCGGCTGCTGCAGCCGGTGCACGGTTATGACGTTCGGCGCGAGTTGTTGTCGTGGCGCGCCGATGATTGGGCGAATGTTAAGCCCGGATCGATATACGGGGCACTGAATACGCTGCAGCGCGAGAAGCTCATCGAGGTGGAGGGCGTCGGGCAGGCGGGGGCGCGCCCGGAGCGGACCAGCTATCGCCTGACCGTCGAGGGGGAGAAGGTTTTCGGCGAGATGGTGCGCGAGGCGGTGTGGAGCTCCGAGCAGCCGAAGAACCCGTATTTCGCGGCGGTGTCGCTGCTGCCGCATCTGCCGCGTGATGAGGTCATCGCGGCAATGCGTGGGCGCATTCTGAAATTCGAATCGGATCTGGTCTTCCTGGAGCGCGAGGAGCAGCGGATTCTCGCGGGCACCGGCAATCCGGCCGAGACCGAACCGCACCATGTCGCCGATGCCATGCGGCTGGCCGCCGACCATGTCCGCGCGGATCTGACCTGGACGCGCAAGACCCTGGAGCGGATCGAGAGCGGTGAGCTGGATGTGTGGACGAATTGGTCGCGGGTGGACGGTGGGCCGATGACCGTCAAATGACGCCCACGCCAGTTGGTCAAGCCTGAATAGTAAAGCTTGACTATTTGATCGATCGTTCCTACCGTTGTTCAGGTGGAAACGATCGACTCCGTTCGTGCACGCACCAGCACCTCGGTGATCCGGGTGCGCGGGCTGTCGCGAACCTTTGAAACCAAAACCGGTCCCGTACAAGCGGTTACGGGCGTCGACTTCGATGTGTACGAGGGCGAGATCCTCGGCCTGCTCGGGCCCAACGGCGCGGGTAAGAGCACGACGCTGCGAATGCTCAGCACGCTCATCGCCCCGACTGCGGGCGAGGCCGTCATCTCCGGCGCGGATCTGGTGGCCGAGCAGCGGACCGTGCGTTCGCGCATCGGCTACGTCGCGCAGGGCGGCATGACCAATGGCGATGCCCTGGTCATCGACGAATTGGTGCTACAGGCCAGGCTTTTCGGGTTGAGCAAGGCGCAAGCCAGGAACAATGCGGAAGAGCTGCTGGTGGCGCTCGACCTGGACGGACTCGGTGGGCGCAAATGCAGCCAGCTCTCCGGTGGCCAGCGCCGCCGGGTGGATATCGCACTCGGCCTGGTGCACGGACCGAACCTCATCTACCTCGACGAGCCGACCAGCGGCCTCGATCCGCAGAGCCGGGCCAATCTGTGGGAGCACATCGAGCGCCTGCGGACGCGGGGCACCACGGTCGTGCTCACCACCCACTACCTGGACGAGGCCGACGCGCTGTGCGACCGCCTGCTGATCATGGACCACGGCGGCATCGTCGCCGAGGGCTCGCCCGACGAACTCAAGCGGCGCATCTCCGGTGATGTGGTGAGCTTCGAAATAGATAACGGCCATGCCGATCTCGCGCTCGAGGTCGCGCAATCGGTGCTCCAGGTGCGCTCGGTGGTGCGCTCGGCGGACATCGGCGCCGACCGGATCGGTACGGGGCTGGTGCATCTCACGGTGGATCGCGGCGATACCGCGGTCGTCCCCCTACTGCGTGCCATGGACGAGCGCGGTCTCGTGCCCGGTGCGCTCACTGTCAAACGTCCCAGCCTCGACGATGTCTTCCTCACCATTACGGGGCGTTCGCTGCGGGAGGCGAGTCACTCATGAGGTTCATGTGCGAGACCGGGCTGATCTTCTGGTCCCAGTTGCGGGCCAATCTCCGAAATCCGGTGTGGGTCTTGATCGGTCTGTCCCAGCCGGTGTTGTATCTGGTGCTGTTCGGGCCGCTGGTCAAGGGGATCGCGCCGGCGCTGGGGTCGGATTCCGACCCGTGGGAGTTGCTCACACCGGCGCTGGTCATCCAGACCGGACTGTTCGGCGCGATCTATGTCGGGTTCGGCATCGTTGCGGAGTTGCGCGCGGGTGTCGTCGAACGACAGCGGGTCACTCCGGCGAGCCGCGGTGCACTGCTGACCGGACGGGTGCTCAAGGATATGGTCGTGCTGGTCGTGCAGGCGCTGGTACTCGTGGGAGTTGCCATGGCGGCCTTCGGAGTTCGGCCGGATCCGCTCGGACTGGTGCTGTCGGTGCTGTTGATCGCGGTGATGGCCGCCGGTCTGGCCGCGGCATCGTATGCGCTCGGGCTGTGGGCCAAGTCCGAGGATGTGCTCGCCTCGGTGCTCAATAGCCTCGCGGTGCCGCTGATGCTGCTCTCGGGCATCCTGCTGCCGCTGAGCGTCGGGCCGGGCTGGCTGCGCACCATCGGGAAGGTGAATCCGTTCTCGCACACTGTCGATGCGGCCAGGGCGCTGTTCCGCGGTGACTTCGGTGCCTCCGAGGTGTACCTCGGGACCGGACTCACCCTGGTGGTCGCGGCGGTGGCGATGGTGATCGGCGCGCGCGGCTTCACCCGCGAAAACGCTTGACCTGTGGTCAGATCGACCGGTAGGCGCATGAGATCCGTTACCGCGATGCGGCAGCGGATCTCAGCGTCGGTGCAGGCCGGAGAGCAGGGTGGTCAGTATCGGGGAGCGGCGGGTGTCGCTGCGCAGGACCGCCGAGACCGGAATCCGTAGTCGGTGTTCGGCCAGTCGCAGCACCACCAGGCCCTCGGTCGGGCTGTCGGCGTAGAGCACCGTCCAGGCGTCGGGTCGGTTGATCAGCTCCATGGTCGCGGTGTGGTCCGGCGGAATCGGCGGACCGAAGGTCGGGCCGGCGGCCAGATCGGCGAAGGCGGCGCGAATCACGGTGTGCAGCAGGACCTGTTCCTGCTCGGGCGGGAGCAGGAGGGGGTAGGGGCTCAGATCCGCCAGCGTCACCTGTTCCCGGATGGCCAGCGGATGGGCGGCCGAGGTAGCGATGACGAGGTCCTCGACCCACAGCTTCTCCACGGCGAGGCCGGGCTCTTCGACGCTGCCGCGAATGAGTGCGAGATCGCAGTCGCCGTCGGCCACCGCGGTGATCCGCTGACGGAACGGTTTGATGACGAATTCGATTTCGGCATCCGGATGCGCGGCGCGCGCACCGGCGATCGCGGACAGGGATCGGGTCGCGAAGGACATATTGGCGGCCAGCCGGATCCGGTGACCGGAGGTGCGCACGGTCGCCCGGATGGCCGATTCCAGGCTCAGCATCTGTTTAGCCAGCGGAAGTAGCCGCATGGTCGCGTCGGTCGGCACGACGGCCCTGGTCGAACGCTCGAACAGGGCCACCCCGAGGTCGCGTTCCAGCCGGGCGATCTGATGGCTGATCGCCGATTGCGAGATATAACAGCGGGCCGCGGCCCTGCTGAAACTCAGCTCCTCGCATACCGCGACGAAGTAGGCGAGCTGGCGAAGCTCCACGTCATCCTCAATTCATGAGCGATCCAGATAAGAGTCATCTCTATTATGCGCCTGAACACCTGAAATATCTGCGGTTCGAATGACGGTTGGTAATGAGAGAAGGAGGCTGTCATGGAAGACGCAGATGTTGTCATCATTGGATCGGGATTCGGGGGGCTTGCCGCCGCAAAGCAGCTGGCCAAATCGGGTATCAAGTACGTTCTCATCTCGAGCACTCCGGAGCATCTCTTCCAGCCGTTGCTCTATCAGGTCGCGACAGGTGTGCTGGCCTCCGGCGAGATCGCGCCGCCGATCGCCTCGGTGCTTCGCAGGCATAAGGAAGCCGATGTCCGGCTCGGCAAGGTGGTCGCCATTGATGCCGACAACGCGGTGATCACCTATGAGCACGAGGGTGAGCACACCCAGATCCGCTACGGCTCGCTGATCGCCGCCACCGGCGCCTCGCAGTCGTACTTCGGCCGCGACGATTTCGCCGATAAGACGTTCTCGCTCAAAACGATCGACGACGCCAAGCTGTTGCGCGCGCAGATCGAGCGCGTCTTCGCCGAGGCCGCTGGCGCGGATGAGGAGACCCGCCAGCGGCTGCTGAGCTTTGTCGTGGTCGGTGCGGGCGCGACCGGTGTCGAGGTCGCCGGGCAGCTGAAGGAACTCGCGAAACGGTATTACCACCAAGAGGTTTCGGTGACGCTGGTCGAGGGCGCTGGCGAGGTGCTCCCGCCCTTCGGTGGCGGGCTGTCGGAGTACGCGAAGGGATCACTGACCAAGAGCGGTGTCGAGGTGCTGCTCGGCACCTTCGTTACCGATATCGAACTCGGCAAGGTGACCGTCAAGGGTAAGGACGGCGTCGAGCGCCGGATCGCCGCCGAGACCGTCGTATGGTCGGCGGGTGTGCAGGCGGGCGGGTTCGCGAAGCTCCTGGCCGAGGCCACCGGCTGCGAAACCGACCGGGCCGGAAGGCTTTTGATCAATCCCGATCTGACCGTGGGCGGGCACGCCGATATCTACGCCATCGGCGATATGACCTCGCTCAACGGCTACCCGGGACAGTCGCCGGTCGCCATGCAGGAGGGCAGGCACGCCGCCGACATCATTCGCCGCAAGAAGCTGCCCGGCACCGCCTTCCGATACTGGGACAAGGGCAGCATGGCGGTGATCAGCCGCTTCAGCGCGGTGGTGAAGCTCAACGAACACATCACCTTCCGTGGGGTGATCGCCTGGACCGTGTGGCTCGCGGTGCATCTGCTGTACCTGGTCGGATTCCGCAATCGCTTCGCCGCGGTGGCCTCGTGGTTGGTCGCCTTCATCGGCAGCGGACGTCCCGGCTTCGATGAGGTGGATGCGGCGCGGGAGCCTGCGCGTCTGCCCGAACGCGACGCCGCCTGATCTGCTCGAAAACGCGCCGGGTCGATGCGGCCCGGCGCGGTTCTGCGTCTTCGGGGTGGCACCGTAACGACTGATTTCCTGAGTACATGGGTAACTCACCGGGTACGGGCTAACTCAGCTGCCGCCCTACCGTCAGCTGCCAACGTCACGGTTACACGCGCCTGAATCCGGCCTGAAGACTCGGGGAGGCGGACGAGCTCATCATCTCGTTCACCGAACCGGCATCGAAGCGACACTTCGAGGTCGCTCCGGCGCTGTTTCGGGCTGGCTTCATCACGGATATGACTATTTCGTCCGTGTTGACAGCCCCGGCTCGACCGACGGACTCCGGGGCGGAACGGTCTCGGTATTCCCTGGTCGTTTCCTCCGATGCGGAGCACCGGCTGGCCGCCCAGCGGCTGCGCTACGGCGTCTTCGCCACCGAGCCCGGCTTCCAGATCGCCGATAACGGAACCGGTCTGGACGCGGACCGGTTCGACGAGCATTGCGATCACCTGCTGGTCCGCGATGACCGCACCGAGGAGTTCGTCGGCTGCTACCGAATGTTGCCGCCGGACAAGGTGAACGCCGCGGGCGGCTACTACACGGCCACCGAATTCGATCTGGCCCAACTGGATCCGGTGGGCAATCGGATCGTGGAGATGGGGCGCGCCTGCGTGGTGCCCGACCACCGCAACGGCTCGGTGCTCACCCTCATGTGGGCGGGCATCCTGCACTACATCCAGCTCACCGGATACGAGTGGGTGATGGGATGCGTCTCGGTGCCGATGCAGGACACCCCCGCCGACCCGGCCGGGGTGAACGTGCGCGGGGTGCGGGATATGCTGCTCGGCCGCCACGGATCCGATCCCGAGCGGCGGGTGCACCCCTACAACCCGGTGGTCGTCGACGGACTGACGCTGGACGAAATGACCCCGCCCGCACGCCCGAAGCTGCCGCCGCTGCTGCGCGGCTATCTGCGCCTCGGCGCGGAGATCTGCGGCGAACCGGCGCATGATCCGGATTTCGCGGTCGCCGACTTCGTCGCACTGCTCGGCCTGGACACCATCAACACCCGCTACCTCAACCGATTACAGGACGCCGCAAACACACTCGACGGGGGACGGTGAGGTAGATGGTGTTCGACGCGCCGCCCGCACAGAGCACCGCGCACTCGTGGATGCCGTCGAGTCCCTGTGGGCCCGGCTGCATCGATCCGGTGGATGAGATCGGTACCGCACGGGTCATCGGCCGACTACTCGGCGTGGCCGGGCTGCTGGTCAGCTTTCCGGTCGTCAATATCGTCACACCCCGTGGTCGACGCGAACAGCTGCAGCGCCGCTATGCGCGAACTGTGCTGAGCTGTCTCGGGATTCGGTTGCGTGTGGTGGACAACCGGAGCGTCGGTCGAGCCGATGCCGGGCAGTCGGCCGATGCGCGCTTCGGCGTTCCGGGCGAAGGTCTGCTGATCGTGGCCGGACATATCGGCTGGACCGATGTCGTCGTCATGGCCGCGGTGCAGCCGCTCGGCTTCGTGGCGCGTGCCGATATGGTCGATTGGCCGCTGCTCGGTGGTCTGGCGAAGCTGATGCGGGTCATCCCGATCGAACGCGAACGGCTGCGCGAACTGCCCGGTGTGGTGGCGACCATCGGTGAACGGCTGGCATCGGGCGATCGGATCGCGGTCTTCCCCGAGGGCACCACTTGGTGCGGCCGCGCCTACGGCACCATGCGGCCCGCGCTCTTCCAAGCCGCCGTGGACACCGCGACGTCGGTGCAGCCGGTGCGGCTGCGCTACCTGGACGCGCACGGTACGCAGTCGACGATTCCGGGATTCGTCGGCGACGATTCCTTCGGCACCTCGGCGAAGCGGGTGCTGCGCTCGCGCGGCATGGTGGCCGAAGTGGTGCTCGCGCCGGTTGAATACCCGGGACTCGACCGGCGCGACCTGGCTCGCCGCTGTGAACAGGCCGTACGTGGTGCGGACCGGTCGCGCCACGGCGCCATCGAGGCCTCGGAGTGGATCGAGGCAACGGCCACCCGAGTGCAGGATCCGGAGTCGGCCGAGACGCGGGCCACACCGGCCGTGCGGCGGCCGTCGCGGCTGCGACCGTTCCGTCGCTCCGGCCGCCGAGCCACGGGTCACCAGGAGACCGAAGGGATGACGGCAGCCCCGGCCTGATCGCGGTTTCTCTGACATCGACCTGCTCGCGCCCGGCGCCGTGAACCGCTCCCAGTGATCAGTGCCACGGTCGGCGGCCGAAGGCGCCGGGCAGCCATGGACGGCGACGACATGGACACTCGAACTCGCTGCGGGAATGGGGTCTGGATTCCGCCATGCCGTGTGCAGCGAAAAACATGATGAAGATCCGCGGATGCAATGGGACACTACGGCTTCCAACCCGACGATCTGGACGGCCGGTGGGGCAACTCGCGACCGTCGAAGTGTCGCGGTAGCCGTTGAGAATTGGCGGGACCGATTAATTAGGCGAAGTGGTCCCGTCTGATCTCACGTGGCGCCGCTCTCGGCCCGCATATCGTCCCGATCGAAAGCCCGGAGGTATCCGATGCCCGCAGACAGACCTGTCCGTCCGACCGGACGAGGAACCCCGACCGTAGTCCGGCTGCTGGTGCTCGCGACATTCGTGGTGATTCTGAACGAAACCATCATGATCAACGCGATTCCGCGGCTGATGGCCGACCTCGAGGTGACCGAACGCACGGCGCAGTGGGTGTCGACCGCGTTCATGCTCACCATGGCGGCGGTTATCCCGGTCACCGGATGGTTCCTGCAGCGGGTCACCACTCGCCGGGCCTATACGATCGCGATGGGTGTGTTCATCGCGGGCACAGCGCTTTCCGCCGTGTCCCCGTCGTTCACGGTGCTGCTGCTCGGACGGATCGTCCAGGCGGGTGGTACCGCGGTGATGATGCCGTTGCTGATGACCACCCTGATGACGGTGGTCCCCGAACAGGACCGCGGCCGGGTCATGGGCAATGTCACCCTCGCCATCTCGGTCGCCCCGGCCATGGGGCCCGTCCTGTCCGGTGTGGTACTCCAAGTCGGTTCGTGGCGTTGGCTTTTCGCGCTGGTGCTGCCGATTGCCGCGGTGGTCACCTGGCTGGGCCTGCGCAAGCTGGACAATATCGGCGAACCGCAGACCGGCGCGCTCGACTGGTCCAGCGTGGCATTCGCCGCGGTCGGATTCGGCGGCCTGGTGTACGGGCTCAGCCGGTTCGAGACCCACAATGTCGCGACACCCGCGGTGATCGTCGTCACCGGATTGGCGCTCATCGGTGTCTTCGCGGCCCGTCAGCTGCGACTACAGCGCACCGGAGCCCCGCTGCTTGATCTGCGCATCCTGCTGTTCGGCACCTACACCAAGGCGCTGATCCTGATGTCGGTCGCGTTCATGGCGATGCTCGGATCGATGATCCTGCTGCCGCTGTACCTGCAGAATCTGCGCGGCCTGTCGGCACTGCAGACCGGACTGCTCGTCATGCCGGGCGGACTGGCGATGGGGCTGCTCGGCCCGACTGTCGGGCGGCTGTTCGACCGGTTCGGCGGGCGAGTACTGGTGATTCCCGGTTCGATCGGTGTCGCGGTCGCACTCGCCGGGTTCACCCGGATATCGATGACCATGCCGTACTGGCAGCTGCTGATCCTGCACATCCTGATGATGGTGTCGCTGGCCGCGGCCTTCACCCCGGTCTTCACGCTCGGGCTCGGGGCGCTCCCGCAGCACCTGTACTCACATGGCAGCTCCATGCTCGGCACACTGCAGCAGGTGGCCGCGGCCTTCGGCACCGCCCTGGTGGTGACGGTGATGTCGGCCCGCAGCAGTGCGCTGGTAGCGGACGGAACGGATCCGATCACCGCACACCTCGACGGCATGCGCCTGGCATTCGCCATCTCCGCCGCGATGGCCCTGATCGTCATCGTGATGGCAGTGCTGCTGCCGAGCCGATCCAGCGCCCCACAGGACGCGGATGGCGCCGAGACGCCGACCCCCGAGCTGGTGGAGAGCTGATCGTCCCGGCGGGCCGCACGCGTCGCCGCTCACACCGCTGCCGACAGTGCGTCGGCAGCGGTGTCGGCCACGGCGAACACGCCGATGGCACAGCCTGTTACGCCGGGCGCGCCGTCGGCTCGCCGGTCACTGCGATCGGGCGGGAATAACGGCGAAACCCCGACGGCTATCCTTTACTGGTCATGAAGTCGGCTTTTTCGGGTCCGGTCCACGGTGCGCCCAAGACGGTCTACCTCGATCATGCGGCGACCACCCCGATGGTGCCTGCCGCGATCGAGGCGATGACGGCTGCCCTCGGGATGACGGGCAATGCCTCCTCACTGCACGGTTCGGGGCGCACGGCACGGCGGATGCTGGAGGAGGCGCGCGAATCGATTGCCGCCGATCTGGGCGCCCGGCCGTCGGAGGTGATCTTCACCTCGGGTGGGACCGAGAGCGACAATCTGGCGATCAAGGGCATCTACTGGGCGCGCCGCGCCGCCGACCCGTGCCGGACCAGGATCATCGCGGGGTCGACCGAACATCACGCGGTCATCGACGCGGTCGAGTGGCTGGAACAGCATGAGGGCGCTCAGGTGACCTGGCTGCCGGTGGACGCCGACGGTGTCGTATCGCCGCGGGTATTGCGTGCGGCGCTGGCCGAGCATGCCGACGAGGTCGCGCTGGTGAGCATCATGTGGGCCAATAACGAGGTGGGCACCATCGCCCCGATCGTCGAATTGGCCATGGTGGCACAGGAATTCGGCGTGCCGATGCACAGCGACGCGATCCAGGCCGCCGCGCAGCTGCCGATCGACTTCGCGGCGAGTGCGCTGTCGGCCGCGAGTTTCGCCGGGCACAAGGTCGGTGGACCGCACGGTGTCGGTGTCCTGCTGCTCGGCCGGCAGGTGCCGTGTGTGCCGCTGCTGCACGGCGGCGGGCACGAACGCGATCTGCGCTCGGGGACCTCCGATACCGCCGCGGCCGTTGGACTGGCCACCGCATTGCGCCATACCGTGGCCGAGTTGCCCACGCGCACACCGGAGTTGACTGTGCTGCGGGATGATTTGATCGCGGGGATCCGCACGGCCGTTCCGGATGCGGTACTGAGCGGTCCGGTCGGGGAGCGGCGACTGCCGGGCAATGTGCACTTCACTTTTCCCGGCTGCGAAGGTGATTCGCTGCTGATGCTGCTGGACGCAGCCGGAATCGAATGTTCGACCGGATCGGCCTGCAACGCGGGCGTGGCCGCCCCCAGCCATGTGCTGATCGCCATGGGCGTCGAACCGTGGCAGGCGCGCGGTTCGCTGCGCTTCTCACTTGGGCACACTTCGACGCGCGCCGATGTGGACGCGGTGTTGGATGTATTGCCCCGGATTGTGGAAAGGGCCAGGGCCGCGGGTCTGGCCGGTGCGAAGGGAGGTGTCTGATGCGGGTACTCGCCGCGATGAGTGGTGGTGTGGACTCGGCCGTGGCGGCGGCACGTGCCGTCGACGCGGGTCATGAGGTGGTCGGCGTGCATCTGGCGCTGTCGGCGACACCGGGCACGCTGCGCACCGGTTCGCGCGGTTGCTGCTCCAAGGAGGATGCCGGTGACGCCCGGCGGGCCGCCGATGTGCTCGGCATCCCCTTCTATGTGTGGGATTTCGCCGATCGCTTCAAGGAAGACGTGATCGACGATTTCGTCGCCGCATACGCGGCCGGTGAGACGCCGAATCCGTGTCTGCGCTGCAACGAGAAGATCAAGTTCTCGGCCCTCGCCGATCGCGCGGTGGCACTCGGCTTCGACGCCGTGGTCACCGGACATTACGCGCGGCTCGAGGACGGTGTGCTGCGCCGGGCCGTCGACGCCGATAAGGACCAGTCCTATGTGCTCGCGGTGCTGACCGCGCAGCAGCTGTCGCGGGCCATGTTCCCGGTGGGCGACACCCCGAAGCCACAGATCCGCACGGAGGCCGCCGAGCGCGGGCTCGCGGTGGCGAATAAGCCCGACAGCCATGACATCTGCTTCATCCCCTCCGGTGATACCCGCGCCTTCCTCGGCGCGAAGATCGGCATTCGGCCGGGTGCGGTGGTCGACGCCGACGGCCAGGTGCTCGGGAATCACGAAGGCGTGCACGGATTCACGATCGGCCAGCGCAAGGGGCTCGGCCTGCCCGGTCCCGGCGCCGACGGCAAACCGCGCTATGTCACCGACATCGATCCCGACTCCGGCACCGTTCGCGTGGGCTCCGTCGAGGATCTGCAGGTGTGGACCGTTCAGGCCGACCGTGCGATCTGGACCTCCGGCTCCACACCCGAGGGGTCGATCGAATGCGTTGCGCAGGTGCGCGCACACGGCGGCACCGCACCGGCCATTGCCGAGGCGGACGGCGACGGACTGATCGTGCGGCTGCGCGAGCCGCTGACCGGTGTGGCCCGTGGTCAGGCCGTGGTGCTGTATCGCCCGGATGTCCTGGGGGATCAGGTGATCGGCAGCGGCACCATCACCGGCACCTCGCGTGCGGTGCCCGACTCGGTCAGCGCGGGCGTGAGCACCGCCCAGTGAGCGGTGCCTACATCGGGCGGCGCGGCAAGCGAGATCGGTCCACCCTCTCTGTCATTTCGGTGCAGACCGGGATCCACCACACGATGGGGTGTACACCCCGCAGAGGGGCAGCGCAGTGAGCGAAATTGCCAGGGAGTCGGGCGAACTCGAGGCGAAGGCACCCGTCCGTATTCCCGGTGGGATCGCGATGGCCGTCGGGTCCTGGCCGGGTACCGATCCGCGCGAGGCCGCGGCCACCATCATCGGTGAGTTGCCGGAGCTGCCGCATCTGGTCGAACTGCCCGGGCGCGGTGCGGGTTCGGACATGATCGGCCGCGTCTCCGCACTGCTGGTCGATATGCGGTTCGACACCACGACGCGTGGCTATCGGCTGGTATCCCGGCCCGGTGCGGTATCGCGGCGTGCTCGCGATCTGCTCAGGTCGGACCTCGACGCGCTCGAAGAGGCATGGGATACAGCGGGTTTGGCCGGTGCCGGGCGCACGGTCAAACTGCAGGCCGCCGGTCCGCTCACCCTCGCGGCCCAGCTGGAACTGCCCGGCGGGCACCGCGTACTCACCGATTCCGGTGCGGTGCGCGATATTTCGGAATCCCTCGCCGAAGGCCTGGACCGGCACGCGAGCGAGGTGCGCAAGCGCCTCGGCGCGGAAGTCGTTCTGCAACTGGATGAACCGTCGCTGGCCGAGGTACTGAACGGCTCGCTGCGCGGCGTCAGCGTCCTCGATACCGTGCGTGCCGTACCCGAACCGGAAGCACTCGCGGTCCTGGATGCGGTCATCACCGCACAATCGGCTCCGGTCCTTGTCCACAGCTGCGCCGAGTCGGCCGCACTGTCCTTCCTGCGCGGCAGCGCGGCCGCCGCCGTCGGCTTCGATATGTCCACCATTGCCACCCGCGATCTGGACGATATCGGTGAAATCCTCGATACCGGAAAACAAGTGGCGCTCGGCCTCGTCCCGACCACTCGGCCCGCCAAACCACCGACCTGGCGCGATATTGCCGAGCCCGGCGTCCGCCTGATCGACCGCCTCGGCCTGCGCCGCTCGACCCTCGCCACCCAGATCCTCGTCGCCCCCGCCTGCGGTCTGGCCGGTGCTCCACTGGACTGGGCCCGCGCGGCCCTGCGCCTGTCCACCGAGGTGGCCCGCGCCTACGCCGAAGAACCCGAATCGCTCGACTTCACCTGATGCCGGACGCCGCGATCCGTGCGATGAGTCCGCCGCGACGTGCGGGAATGTGGCGGCTGGATGTCAGTGGGCTCGGCTAATGTGCGATGGGTGAGTGACAGCGACATTGTGGCGGAGCCAGCGACCGCGGAGCAGCGAGTGGAGTGGCAGCGGCTCGCGGACGAGGTTCGTGAGCATCAGTTCCGGTACTACGTCCGGGACGCGCCGATCATCTCCGACGGCGAGTTCGACAAGCTGCTGCGGCAACTGCAGGCACTGGAGGACGCGCACCCGGATCTGCGCACACCCGATTCGCCGACGCAGCTGGTCGGCGGCGGATTCGCGACGGATTTCACCGCCGTGGACCACCTGGAGCGGATGCTGTCGCTGGACAATGTGTTCGACTTCGACGAGCTGCGCACCTGGGCGAGTCGGGTGGAGGCGGAGACCGGATCGAATCTGCACTATCTGTGCGAGGTGAAGATCGATGGCGTCGCGCTGAATCTCGTCTACGAGAACGGGCGGCTGGTGCGCGGTGCGACGCGCGGCGACGGGCGCACCGGCGAGGACGTCACGCTCAACGCGCGCACCATCGAGGACATCCCGGGCGAGCTCACGCCGTCGGAGGAGTTCCCGATCCCCGAACTGCTCGAGGTGCGCGGCGAGGTCTATTTCCGGCTGGAGGATTTCGAGACGCTCAATGCCGCGATCGTGGCCGAGGGCAAACCGCCGTACGCGAATCCGCGCAATACCGCGGCGGGTTCGCTGCGGCAGAAGGATCCTGCGGTCACCGCGCGGCGTCGGCTGCGGATGATCTGCCACGGCTTCGGTCGCATCGAGGGCTACACCCCGACCTCACAGCACGAGGCCTACCGCGCCCTGGCCGCCTGGGGTCTGCCGGTCTCCGAGCATACGAAGCTGGTACAGGGCATCGATGCGGTGATCGAGCGCGTCAACTACTGGGGTGAGCACCGCCACGATATCGAGCACGAGATCGACGGTCAGGTGATCAAGGTCGACGAGATGGCGCTGCAACGGCGTCTCGGTTCCACCTCACGCGCTCCGCGCTGGGCGATCGCCTATAAGTACCCGCCGGAGGAGGCGACGACCGAGCTGCTCGGCATCGAGGTGAATGTCGGCCGCACCGGCCGGGTCACCCCGTTCGCGGTGATGGAGCCGGTCTTCATCGCGGGTTCCACGGTCGCGCGGGCTACTTTGCACAATGCCTCCGAGGTGAAGCGCAAGGGTGTGTTGATCGGTGACACCGTCACCATCCGCAAGGCGGGCGACGTCATCCCCGAGGTGCTCGGCCCGGTGGTGGACGCGCGCACCGGCGACGAGCGCGAATTCGTCATGCCGACGCAGTGTCCCGAATGCGGTGCGGAGCTGGCGCCGGAGAAGGAGAGCGACGTCGATATCCGCTGCCCGAATGGGCAGTTCTGCCCGGGGCAGCGGCGGGAGCGATTGTTCTACATCGCGAGCCGTCGGGTCTTCGATATCGAGGCGCTCGGCTATGAGGGCGCGGTGGACCTGCTGCGCTCGGGCGCGATCACCGATGAGGGCGATCTGTTCGACCTCGATGAGGCGCGGCTGCTGACCACCTCGCTGTACGCGAATATGGACGGCACCCTATCCGCGAACGGCAAGCGACTGCTGGAGAACCTGCAGGCCGCCAAGAACCGCCCGCTGTGGCGAGCGCTGGTCGGCCTGTCCATCCGGCACGTCGGTCCGACCGCCGCCCGTGCGCTCGCCGCGGAATTCGCCAGCATGGACCGCATCGAACAAGCATCGGCCGAGGAACTCGGCGCCGCCGACGGGGTCGGTCCGACCATTGCGAACGCGGTGGTGGACTGGTTCACCGTCGACTGGCATCGCGCGATTGTCGACAAGTGGCGCGCGGCCGGCGTGCGCATGGCCGATGAGCGCGACGAGTCCATCGAGCGGACGCTCGAGGGCCTATCGATCGTGGTGACCGGTTCGCTGGAAGGGTTTTCCCGCGACGGTGCCAAGGAGGCGATCCTGGTGCGCGGCGGCAAGGCCGCGGGCTCGGTATCCAAGAAGACCGCGTTCGTGGTGATCGGAGAGTCGCCGGGATCCAAGGCCGAGAAGGCTGAGGAACTGGGCGTGCCGATCCTCGACGAGGCCGGATTCCGCCTCCTGCTCGAGCAGGGCCCAGACGCGGTAGCACCGGATACCGCCGAGGGAGACGCCGAAGCGGAGGAATAGGGCGGCTCCTCGGGAAGGGGGGATACGCCGTCGGCGAACGGCGCTTGACCTGAACCTAGCTCGAGGTATCACGATCGACTGGTAGGCAACTATCAGGAGATTCGATATGACTCACCGCTCTACCGCTCTGATCACCGGTGCTTCGGCGGGATTCGGTCTGGCTCTTGCGCGTTCGCTCATCGCGCGCGGCTGGCGGGTGATCGGCACCGCCCGCCGCGCCGATCGCCTCGAACGGGTGGAGTCCGAACTCGGCGAAGCCTTTCTCGCGGTGCCCGGCGATACCACCGATCCGGCGCATCGTGCCGAACTGGCCGAGATCGCCGCTGGGTTCGGACATCTCGACCTGCTCGTGAACAATGCGAGCAGGCTCGGGCCGAGTCCGATGCCGCGGCTGGCCGACTATCCGCTCAACGAGCTCGAGTTGGTGTACCGCACCAATGTCATTGCCCCGCTCGCGGTTCTGCAATTCGCGCTGCCGCTGCTCGGCGCCGACGGTGTCGCGGTGAACATCAGCTCCGACGCGGGCGTCGAACCGTATCCGAATTGGGGCGGTTATGGCTCCTCGAAGGCGGCGCTCGACCAGCTCACCGCCATTCTGGGCGCCGAATATCCGGACCAGTCGATCTACGCCTTCGATCCCGGCGATATGCGCACCGAAATGCACCAGGCCGCATTTCCCGGCGACGATATCTCCGATCGCCCGGAGCCCGAGACCGTGGTGCCCGCGCTCCTGCGACTGATCGAGCAGCGACCGAAGAACGGCCGCTACACCGTGGCCGATTTCACCGCGGGGGTCGCCAGATGAACTCGGCATCGACGGGTGGGCCAGCGGCGCTGAACGAATGGCCCGACATACTGCCGCCCGAGCGCAATGCCATCGCCCCGCCGGAGGCACGCGGTCTGGCCCGCGACGAGGTCCGGATGCTGGTGGCGGCGGATCGCCTCAGCCACACTATATTCCGTGAGCTGCCACAGCAGTTGAATGCGGGCGACCTGGTGGTGGTGAACAATTCGTCGACCCTGGCCGCCGCGGTCGACGGCGTACTCGACGGCACGCCGGTCACGCTGCATCTGTCCACCTGGCTCAACGCGCTGGTCGAGGCGGAGACGGAGGCCAGCGTTCCACCGGATACCTTCGGCGGCTGCGACGGACTCTGGGTGGTGGAGGTGCGCACCCGCGAACGTACGCCGTACGGGGGTGATCTATACGCAGGCAACGAGATCCAAATGCCGGACGGCACCACGGCCACCCTCCGCGAACCGTGGCTACCGGGTGCGCGCCGACTCTGGATCGCCGAACTCAGCGCGGATCCCACCTGGCTGCTGGCCACCCACGGCTATCCGATCACCTATTCATATGTGCCACAGCGTTGGTCGCCGTCCTACTACACGACGGTATTCGGCCGGATCCCGGGCAGTGCCGAAATGCCGAGTGCGGGACGCCCGTTCACCCAAGCGCTGGTGCTCGATCTGGTGACCGCCGGTGTGGCGGTCGCACCGATCACCCTGCACACCGGGGTCTCCTCGCCCGAGGCGGGCGAACCGCCGAGTCCGGAGCGCTTCGCGGTACCGGCGACGACCGCACGTCTGGTGAACGACACGAGGGCGGCGGGCGGCCGCATTATCGCGGTCGGCACCACGGTGACCCGAGCATTGGAGACGACCGCCGATCACAACGGCATCGTGTACCCGGCCCGAGGATGGACCGAACTGGTCCTGGGACCGCAACGGCCCGCCCGGGTGGTCGACGGCATCATTACCGGATGGCACGCTCCCGGCGCGTCACATCTGGATCTGCTCGTCGCGGTCGCGGGCGAGACAAGCGTGCACGAGGCCTATGCCACCGCTCTCGATACCGGCTATCTCTGGCACGAGTTCGGCGACAGCGCGCTGTTGTTCGGACCTAGGAGGGCGTAATGGTCACGGTGGAGTCGAGCTGGCCGCCGACCGTTACCCGTCCGCACTGACCATTGCTGAGATCGAGATGGTCGGTCTTGGTCTTGGTCCGGGTCTTCTGGATGGTGGTGTCGACAGTGACGTCGACCTTGCCCACCGAGCAGACCTTCACGAGCGCCGGTGATCCGGTGAAGCTGTAGGTGCCGCCACCCTGGCAGGTATTGGTCTCATCGTGGAAGAAGATCCGCGCCGAACCGTCCGGACACGGTGCCTCGGCGGCGGCCTGCGGCGGGCCGAGTACGACCAGCGGGCCGAGTGCGAGAGCGGCAGCGACGGAGCTGCGGGCCACAAGACGACGAACCGTCAGTTCCATCGTTAACCATCCTCATCAGGGTCCAGCGAGTGCCAGCGGATAGCCGCGGCGCCAGCATGATAACGCGCGACGTGCGCATTTGTCCGGTCGAAGCCCGTGCGAAGGCGTCGGGCGGCGACTATCGCGGCGCGCCGCGCGGGTGGCGGTGTCGCGGATGGGCGGGCGAACCGACAGGATGGCGGGATGCTGCGCAGTTTTCAGGTGACGAATCACAGATCGCTGGCCGAACGGCAGGACTTGCGATTGAGCCGGGGGAGTGGTCCGGTCGCGGTGCCGGTGACGGCCGTGCACGGTGCGAGTGCCGCGGGCAAGACGAACCTGATCGATGCGCTGGGGCAGATGCGCGACGCGGTGCTGAATTCGGTGACCGGCTGGGATCCGTATGCCGGGCCGGTGCGCGCGCCGCATCGCGGATTCCCGGATCGCCCTTCGGAATTCGTGGCCGGCTTCGTTGCCGAGGGCGTGCCGTACACCTACGGGTTCCGGTTGGACAATGCGGATGTGACGGCCGAATGGCTCTACACCCATCCCCGCTCGCGCAAGCGAATCGTCTTCGAGCGCAATGGCGAACAGATCAAGATCGGCCCGATGTTCGAGGCCGCGCGCTACGGTATCGCGGCATTGCTACCGCTGGTGCGCCCGAATGCGTTGCTGCTCAGTCTCGCCGGGCAGATGTATGCCGAGGCGCTGGTGCCCGCGTATCGGTGGTTCTCCGCGATGCTCGAGGTGCAGCACGGTGCCGTCGATGCCGCGACGGTGGCGCATCGGCTCGGCAGCCATCTCTCCGCCGCACCGGATCATGCGGTTCGACTGCTCATGCTGCTGCGCACCGCCGAACTCGGTATTACCGATCTGCTGATCGCCGAACCCGATCCGATGTACGCGGACTATCTGCGCGAACTCGACGCCGATATCGCGGGGACGGCCGAGCAGGTGGAGCTCTGCGCCACCTCGCCGGGGCACGCCGACCAGTTGCTGCGGGATAACGGCATCACCGAGGTCATGCTCGAGCGCGAACTCGGCAATCTCAGGGGCGCGCGCGATGCCCTCTACACCAGGATGGTTGAGCGCCGCGGCGTCGGGCTCGGCCTGGTACACGCGGGGATCGATGCCGCCTTCGATATCACCGAAGAATCCGCCGCGACACTGTCGATGCTGCGGCTGCTGCCGACCATGCTCGATGCGCTCGACTCCGGTCGAGTGCTCGCGATCGACGATATCGGCGCGCAGCTGCCGGTCGAGGAGACCGACCGGCTGATCCAGCTCTTCCAGAATCCGGAGACGAATTCCCGTGGTGCGCAATTGATCTTCACAACGAACAATCGCGCGCTGATCGATCGGGCGAATGGACGCTCACAGCGCACCCGCACTGCCGTCTGGCAGATCCGTCGCACCGAAGACGGCACCAGCGAGCTCGCCGCGCCGTAGTCCGCCGAAGCATGTCGTCGGTCGCGGCCGGTGCTGCGACCACGTGATGGTGTTGTGAGCGTGTGGTGGTGCTGCGAGCGTGTGGTGGTGCTGCGAGCGTGTGGTGGTGCTGCGAGCGTGTGGTGGTGCTGCGAGCGTGTGGTGGTGCTGCGAGCGTGTGGTGGTGCTGCGTGC